>NZ_JAUBPI010000022.1:0-82912 GCF_036700645.1 Microcoleus sp. S36b_A4
GAAGTAGGTAATTTTTATGGTTTAAGAACTTGGGTAGAATATGGTTTGAAGCAAAGTAAAAACGAATTAGGATGGGCCGATTTTCGCTTAACTAATTATCCACAAATAGAAAAATGGTGGGAAATTATTTTTAGCGCTTATTTGATGGTTAGCCTCCACTCTGAACAACTGCTAAAATTACCACCACAATCTGAATCTAATTTTTCATCACATCCTTGGTGGGATCAAGGAAAGGGGTGGAAGAATATTCTTAACAACCTCCGTTTAATACTTCAACCATTTGTACTCTTTAACTTTATTAAACCTTGGCTAGAAGTTTTTACGGTTCCTAAGTTATCCGAGGGCTTTTTTAAACTTCAAATGCTTGTCAATAATTTAACTCCTTCAATTTTTCAAAACCTCAATATCCCTTATTTACACTTTTCCTCTGCGTAGAGTGACAAAAGAGGGATAGTTATCTAATCCAATTCCGTTCATTTCTACTGAGTCGGTAGCGCGGATGTTGACAGCGCCTGCTGCACCACTTCCTGCTGTCAGAGTGAATAGTTGCGCCCCACCTTGGACTCGAAAATTTTGGGCGTTAATGTCGATGCCCCTGCCATCGATATTTCCCAAAGTCAGTGCATAAATTCGCCCACCGTTAAGGCTGACATTTCCACCTCGAATATCAACTTTGCCGCCACCGATTCCACTGGTGTTGATCACTGAGCCGTTGATTATTTCAATATTACCAAAGTTGGAAATCTTGTCATAGTTTAAATTTAATCCAAAAGGCGTTGACCCCAATCCAACCATCCCCGGACTAGCGACGCTACCCAGCAAAATTTGTCCGGTTGATGCAGTGAGTGTTCCCTGATTTAATTCAATATCTCCGCCTACTAGGGCGATAGTTTGTCCGGGAGCAACTGAAGCGCCCATGTGATTGAAAATGGGCGGGATTCCAGCGGGTAATTGGGGTAAATTCAAGGCTGGCGCTGCTGAATAGTTAATGATTTTACCCGGATTTTCTCGAAAATTTAAACCGATAGGTATATTGACATTTAACAGCGGTACTGATTCTGGATTGCGGCTGCTGAATTGATAGCCATTATTGAAAACTACGCTATCAGCAGAACTTGCTAAAAATGAACCACGCAAATCTAACCGCGCATTGGAGCCGAAGACAATTCCTTTGGGGTTAATTAAGAATAAATTGCCGTTTCCCAAAACTCCCAGAGTTCCTAAAATATTAGAAGGGTTGCCACCAGTAACGCGGGTGAAGATGTTGGTGATTCCGCTGGGATTGGCAAAATAGGCTCCCCGTCCTTCACGGATGTTAAATTCGCGCAAGCTGTGAAATAGGTTAACGCCACGAGTTGCACCGCCTTCTATTCTGTCGGATGGTAAGTTATTAATCGTATCGGGCACTGTGCGCGAACTTTCTGCACCCAAGCTATTATCGGGAATGATTTGGGCGATCGCCGGGACAGGAAACAGCAGTAAGAATGCAAAAAATAGGGCATAAGATTGGCACTGCATCTTTTAAATCGGGTTAATTTAATATTATAAAAATAGCGAGGGATTAGCTAAAACATGAAGAGTACCTATCGAGGTACGCAAACACCCGTCGATTTCGGACTGCGAATAGATGCACCACCACCTGAATTATAGGCTACCAGCGTTACTTGTCCTCGATCGTCCATTACCCAACCTTGAGCGGGCATAATTTCTGTTGGTCGAACTTCTATGGATGCTCTTTGACCTTCTATGTGCTGACTTCCACCTACCGCTGGTTCCACCCACGGCAACGGTTCTTCTGCGCTGCTGAGAACCTCGTGAGGGCTTGGTGGCAATCCCCCCCGCCCCGTCACAGTAAACTCGTTCTCGGCCCCTTGGATGCAGGGATTTGCAGCAATTAACGCAGCCGGATTGACCACATTTTGCGGCAGTTCCACTAAACCTTGAACGGGATTCACTCCAACAGAACTAAATGTTACCGCCCCTTGTAAAGCCGCGCCGCCACTTTGGGAAATCGCCGCAATATCGCTGCTGGGAATTAGAGAAGTAGGACTTACTTGCAACGCTGCAAATTCGGCGTCACTGATCCCCAACCTGTTTCTGACTTGTTCGCGACTCGCTGCTGTAAACCCAAAAACATTGGGGACATTGATATTGACGCGGCCGCCGCCTGCTGTGCGCGCGTTGGCTGTGATGTCGCTGTTTTCTTGCGGGAGGGCGACAAGAATGTCGCTGTTGATGTTGATATTGCCGCCGTCAGAAGTGCCTGCATCCGTGGTAATTCTGCTGTTGCGGCGCAATTGGATATCTCGCGCTTGCAGGTTAATATTTGCTCCAGTACCGGATACAGTCGTGCCGTCAATCATCGCTTTGTTATCAAGAGCGATCGAATTTGCGACAATATTGATATTACCAGCGCGTCCGGTTCCCGTAGCCTGCACCGTCACTGTAGCTCCATCTCTGACAATTAGTCGATCGCGCGCATTCAGATTCAACGCACCCGCATTTGCCGTAGCATTGGGATTAGTACCGAATGTCTTGCCCACGGAAGCATCAATTGTACTGACAAACAAACCGTTATTTCCGCTGCCGCTGACTGAAATGCGATCGGCATTAACAGTAATATTTCCCACATCTCCAGAGCCCAAAGAACTCGTAGAAACTATCCCCCCATCCCGCACAGTCAGGCTTGGCGTATCAATCCGAATATCCCCACCCCGACTCGAGCTCAAAGTTCCAGAAGTCAGCGCGCTAGCATTCTGAATTCCGCTAGTCAAAACTTGGGAAATACCTGAAATTTCTACGGATTCAGTAGCCCTAACTGTTAAATTTCCTGCCGGTCCCCCCTCCTGAGAAAACAAAAACCTGCCCACTAAAACACCCGTTCCTAAAGTAAAAGCAGAACCTCCAGAAAGAGTCAACCGCTTCGTATCAACGTTAATATTCCCCGCCCTTCCGTTAGAACCGATACTCAGCGTGCTGATTCCAGTTGACACAACTGTTCGCGGGCCGGTGTTAGACAATTCTATTGATTCAGCAGCTTTAATATTGATATTCCCCGACGGGCCGCTGCTGTAGCTTGTGGTACCTAGAAGAGAACCGTCGCGCATAATTAATCTGGCGACATCAACACTAATGCTTCCTCCCGCACCACTACTTTCTTTAGCTGTTCCGTTGTTAATTCCCGAACCCACCATCTCAAAAGTATTGGCGCGAATGATTAAGTTTCCGCCATTTCCACCACCAAAAGTGATGCCGCTACCTACTACGCCATTGTTGAATAGCAGGCGGCCAGTATCGATCGTAATATCGCCCCCCGAACCAGCGCCAGCACTAGCATTCAACAGCACAAATAGCGGGTCAAACGGGTCTGTAGTTCCCGATACCAAATATTTAATTGCAACCTGTTGATAGCCCTCAACTCCCAGCCCGCTCATTTCTACTGAATCAGCAGCCCGGAAGTTAATATGCCCTCCTGCACCATCTCCTAGAGTCAGGGTAGAAAATTGCGTTCCGTTTTCCACCCGCAACTTTTGAGCGCTGATATCGATACCTCTACCATCAATATTTCCCAGTGTCAGCGCATAAATTCGCGCACCGCTGAGGGCGACATTTCCACCTTTTAACTCTACTCTGCCACCACCAATTCCGCTGGTGTTGATAAGTGTTCCATCGGATATTTGAATATTGCCGAAGTTGTGAATATTGTCATAATTAACAGTTAAATTCCCCTGCGGAGTCAGTGCCAAATTAACTAAACTGGGACTGGCGACGCTACCGAGTAAAATTTGTCCGCCGCTGGCAGTTAAATTGCCACCTTGGAGTTGGATGTCGCCGCCAATCAGTGCTAAAGTTTGACCTGGGTCTACTGCTAAACCAACTCGATCGCTAATCGGAATTGGCACAGCAGAGGCTGGCAGGTTTACCTTTCCTATAGCCGTCGATTGATTGACAATTGCACCGTGATGGTCTCTAAATCTTAAACCAACGGGAATATTAACGGTTAACAGCGGGGATGTTTGCGGGTTGGTGCTGCTGAATTCAAAGCCATTATTAAACACAATACTGTCAGCACTGGAACCGATAAAGGAACCGCGCAAATCTAACCTGGCATTCGGCCCGAAGACAATCCCTTTCGGATTAATTAAAAATAAGTTACCGTTGCCTAAAACTCCCAGAGTTCCTAAAATATTTGAAGAGTTTCCACCCGTAACGCGGGTGAAAATGTTGGTAATTCCGCTGGGATTTTCAAAATAAGCTCCCCGCCCTTCACGGATGTTAAATTCGCGCAAGCTGTGAAATAGGTTAACGCCACGAGTGGCGCCGCCCGTGATTCTATCTGAGGGTATGTTATTGATTGTATCGGGAACTGTGCGCGAACTTTCCGGGCCCAGGGTATTATCGGGAATGATTTGGGCGAAGGTTGTCGAGGGAAATAGCAATAAGAAAACAAACAGTAGGCCGGAAGACAGGCGAGACATAGCTTAAATCCTGTTAGATAAATAATATCGTTTCCGGTTCCATCAGAATTATATATTTGGATTATATCAGTGCGATCGCCCCAGTGTTCTATCGGCTCTCTTTCACCCCTAAAGTGGACTTTTCACTATAATAAAGATAGCTTTTTTCAGTGCGACGGCTTAAGTAATTGAGTCGAATCGTGCGGCGAACTAAATCGAGGAAAGGAGATTCTGATGGGGAGCAAGAAGGGGTTGAGATACCTCATCGATAGGCGGTACTTTTAGACTCTATACAGTATTGTACCGCAACCGCGATACAATTATAAGTTGTGCCGTCGCGCCTGCAACAGAACGCGCTGAGCATTTTGAAGGTACAATTACTTTATGAGCGAAGAAGATATTTTTACTGACGCATTAGTAGATATTTTGTCCCTTAATCTCACGTCTGCTCACGTAGCAAGGAAAATGAGCTTGTTCTACGACTTGTCGATAGATGAGCGTGGAGCCGTTCAGATGGGCGTTGATATAGATACAGGGGAGCCGATTCGAGGCAAAGGAAAAGCTTTCGAGCAAGACATCTTAATTTATGAGAAAGTGAATGAGGCACGTACCTCTATTGTGCCCCGAATAGTCGTAGAGGTGAAGTACACTCATGTCACAACACACGATGTCATCGTTTATTCAGAGAAGGCCAATCGTATTCGCAGAATTTATCCGTATATGCGCTACGGCCTGTTGTTAGGTAAATTCAAAACTGTTCCGGGGCGAGTGTTGAGACTTGGGCAAGAGTTCGATTTTATCTGCACATTACAGCATCCGTTCGTTGATGTACAAATTCAGGATTTCCGGCAACTCTTGATGGATGAGTTTCAAGTCTCCATCTCACTAGGTAAGTTGTTGACTGGCAACATTAAGACCTCAATGGTTCATAGAAAGCTGTTGCTCAAGGGCAGCTAAGCGCATCTTATCAAAAGACAACGGCACAACAAGGCGCTGCACACCGACACCCGGAAGCGCCGTCGTTGGTGCCTCACTCTGGCGCTTCCGGGTGCGGGTGAGCTTGGGCGTTAGGCTGCATTATTCCAATGAATTAGCAGGCACAAGAGATTCCAAAAACTGCAAGAATACACAAAATAGTCAACTGTTATGGCTAAAAAATGACTGGGATGGACTCAACGTTGATAATTTCAAAAGGTTTTGCACTATGAGCAGCTTAATTAAGAAGAAGCATTTTAGATACTTTCTTTTATTTTCCTCTCCCATTTTTACGGGTATTGTTATTGTTTTCAATCCTGATAGAGCTATGGGTGATATTTTAAAGCGGGGTGAAATAAGTTTAGAACTAGCTCAGGCTCCAAATACCTCTACTACAAACAGAGCTATCTGTAATTCGGATAAGAAAACTATTGAGGGACTACTTAAAAAAAGGATTGTAATCATTAGTCAACCTATAAATGATGATTTGGCAAGGACGGTTGTAGCTCAATTGCTTTACCTAGATTCTCAAGCACCAGGAAAAGATATTTATCTATACATAAATTCCCCTGGGGGTTCAGTAGCATCGGGTATGGCTATATATGATACTATGCAATCCCTTCGCTCCGATGTTGTAACAGTCGGTATGGGTCTGTCGGCTTCTATGGGAAGTCTACTGTTGGCTGGAGGTACAAAGGGAAAACGTTTTGCCTTACATCACTCGCGAATTATGATTCATCAACCTTTTGTGGGTGTTCAGGGGCAGGGCAGAGATATTAAAAATCAGGCAAAAGAAATTATCCATTTGAAAAGACAACTCAATCAGTTATTAGCAAATCTTACTGGTCAACCCTTGGAGCGAATCCTAGTCGATACCGCTCAGGATTTTTTTATGTCTGCCCAGGAAGCTAAGGCGTATGGGATTATTGATAAAGTAGTGGATAAACTACCTTTAAGCTGTCAAATATAGTCTCACTCAAATCAAATCCCCTAACACTTTCAATGTAGCTTTTTGAGCGTTTGTCAATTCCGTTGCCCCTCGAAGATTCATCCCTTCATACAGCCGATCGCCCATCAACGTCCTAATACAACATCCGGTTGCGACATCCCACAGCTTAATCGTGCGATCGAGGCCGCCACTTAATAAAATTTGACCGTCACCGCTAAAGATGAAAGTGTTGGGCGAAGCGAAGCGTAGGGTTCGATCGCGCTCAACCCAACCTACAATTTAAAACGCAAAATAATTAATCCGAAAGTATAGGCCTTTTTCCTGCAAAGTTCGATCGCCCGATCGAGCATTGATCAAAGGAATACCATAGTCTAGACGCACATTCAACCGATCGCCCATCTGCCAAACTAGGCCTAAACCCGCACCCAGCAGTTTATCCGACTCAGGATTGGCCTTTTCCTCCGACTGGTTCCACCCTACCCCAAAATCGATAAACGGAGCCACTTGCAACAAACCTTGGACTGCGGGGACACGCCAAACCGGGATTCGCACTTCAGCAGAGGCGATTGCACCGCTATCGGTTAACAGCAAATCTTGGCGGTATCCGCGCACGCTTTGAACGCCACCGATCCCAATTTGTTCGAGGGAAAGCAGGGGGCGATCGGCTAATTGAATGTCAGAACGCACAATCAGCAAGGTTTCTGGTGCTAGCAGCCGCACGTACTGGGCTTGTCCGCGCCACGCCAGAAAGCGACTGTCAGGGCCGCTATCGTTTGCAGTAGCGCCGAACAGATTAGTGCCGAGGGAGAATTGCGATCGCGCCGCGAACACTTGGCTGGAACTCCGCTGCACGTATTCTTGAAAAAAGCGCACAGCCGAAACCCGGGTTTCGCCACGCTCATTTGCTCCCGCTGAAAGCGCAAACTCTTTTCCCGACAGGAATGTATCGCTTTCTTGCCGCGAAAAACTCAGTCCCAAAGCCAAAGTGCGATCGGGCTTTTCGACAATCGGCTGGCGGTAAGTTAACTCGTAAGTCCGCGATTTACCCTCGATTTGTGCACGATCGAACGGTTCCTCGATAATGTTGGTGCTAGCAGCGCTCGCAGCGAAGCCAATCGTGCCGTTGCGCGCGTTGACGGGGACGGTGTAGCTGCCGTTAAATTCATTGCTGCCGTCGGTGTTAGCATAAGATACCTCTAATCCGTCGCCCAAACCGAGCAA
Organism: Microcoleus sp. S36b_A4; assembly: GCF_036700645.1. Classification (NCBI taxonomy): domain Bacteria; kingdom Bacillati; phylum Cyanobacteriota; class Cyanophyceae; order Oscillatoriales; family Microcoleaceae; genus Microcoleus; species Microcoleus sp. S36b_A4. The sequence goes on from NZ_JAUBPI010000022.1 coordinate 7,603, forward strand.
ATTTGCTTGATTGATGCGAACACCGCGCCGAAAACTGCCGACGCTGGGCGATCGGTTGTTGTCTGCGAACACTTCAGCGCTAAAGCTGTCTGCTTCTTTGACGCGCACTTCTAAGCGGCTGTTTTCCGGGCGGCTTCCGGCTTGCAATTCGGCGGAAATATTGGCAATTAAGGGGTCTAGTTGCAGCAGTTGCAAGGCTTCCAGCAACCGAGATCGGTTGAGGGGCCGTCTGGTGGCGCGTTCTAGGCGCGATCGCACGTAATTGGAATTTAAGCGCCTGTTTCCAGTAATCACAATTTCATCTAATCCGCCTTCTACAATCCGAATTTTCACCACACCTCCTTCTCTCGGAAAGGTTTGGTTGGCGAGAATTACAGCGCCGGAATTGATGTATCCTGCCGCTACATATTTTTGAGTGACGGCTGCTTCGGCTGCGATCAGTTCCGCAAAGGTGATTTCGCGCCCCGCAAACTGTTGCGTAACTTCTGCGAGTTCGCGATCGCTAAAAGCTGTGTTGCCCTCAAATTCAAAGCCAGCGACCTTAATTGTACCCAGAATCCCCGGTCTAATTTCGCTTTCAACGGGTGTTGGTCGGGTGGGTTGGAGGGGAGACGGCCCAGGCGGTTGTGGCGGCTCTGGAGCGGGTAATTCGGGTTCTCGCGGCAGAATTGGGTTGGGCAGTTGACTGAGTTGCGAGGGTCGATCGATACCCAAATCAATTTTTTTTCGGTCAACATTTTGTTCTAGTTTTTGATCTGAGTTAAAAAGCTCGGTTTCTTGAGTTTTTGTGCTGAATGTGCGATCGGCTGAATTTGCCGCTTCTGACTCTAAGTCGGCAGTTTCCGCAGGTGGGGATAAGGGTAGAGTTGTCGCCAAAGCCGATCGTTCTGATTCAGCGGGTAACTGCGTTTCCTCGTCTTTTACGGGCAAGTCTTCGCGTTTGTCAAAAGTGGTATCGGGAAGGAAAGCTCGATCGCCTCTGCTGCTAACTGCGGCCAAATCCTCAACATTTGAGGTCAAAATTTCAACTGTGCTAGCGGATGTTTTCGCTGGTTTTGCCAACAAAACTAACCCAAAAATACCAGCGAATAAAAATAGTTTTTGCGAGCGACAAGCCATAGAATCTAATTATCTCGAATAATTGGGTAAAATATTTTCCGCAATAGAGCACCCTCAAGTAAAAATCAATCTTAACAGCAAAAAAACGAAACAGCCGTCGCAGCTAACAGTTTCGGCGACGCTACAAACCAAAAGGTCGATCGACGGCTGTTGATTTCCCAAGACTTACGCTTCAACCGGGTTCTTATCCGAAAAAATATCGTGTAAGTCGATGGTAAACGGTAAAAAAAACCAAAATTTTTTTGTTGCAAAACCTACGCTTTCATGCTAACGCAGCGACCAGAACATTCCTGCACGCCAGGGTAAACCAGAAACCGGGTTGTGTCCGAAAAGACGCGCTACAACTGAGATATGGCACCCTTCTCAATAATCTTTTTATGAACAGGCAAGATGCCTGTTCCACAAGAGATAAATTTTCTTGTGGAACAGGCATCTTGCCTGTTCTTAAGAATAGTGCAAGATGTGAGTTACAGCCTGCAGAGCCACTAAAAAACCCGGTTTCTTTGATTTTGGTGCATCATACCAAATCCGACTTTAATACCCCCTTTATTGAGTCCGCGTCTACCCACATCCTGTGCGTAGACGCCGTTTCAACCGCCAAGCCTGATCAAGGGGATTTGTAACTTTGAATTATGCAGAGCGGCCCGCACTAGCCGCAGCACCCATTTGAGCTCCGTCAGTCAATCCCACCAACTTAGCGCTCAACTCCCACATCCGCTCGCCTTTTTCATCATCGCGGGCCTGGGGAGAAACCTTTTGCACAAAAGACTTACCATCTTTTTTCTGACGGTTCCCCCAACTCCAGTAAGCCCCAGATTGCTTGTATTCGGGATCAGCAACCACCATCGCCAGCCTTTCCCCCGCCAACTCCTGCGACACATAACCGCCGGTGATATTCTTCTGAAACAGCGGGAACAGCTTCTGAAACAAAGGATAGTGGTTGCGGAACAATGGCGTATCCGCCACGCATCCCGGATACAGCGAAGTGAAAGTAATCCCCGTGGATTCGTGAAAGCGGCGGTGCAATTCCCGCATCGTCAGCACATTGCAAACTTTGCTATCTTTGTAAGCCTTGACCGGTTCAAACTTCTTGCCATCAACCATCGAAATCGGGTCTTTGAAACCCGCTTCAAAACCCTCAAACTTGCCTAAATCCGGGCGCGGCGGAATCTTCCCACCCAACTCGTCTGGATTGTGAGTCACAGTTCCCAAAATCACGATTCTGGCATCGGAATAATAGGAAGGCTTCATATTTTCCATCATCAGGTTACACAGCAGGAAATGACCCAAGTGATTGGTAGTCATCGTCAATTCATAACCCTCCGGGCTCCGCAGCGGTTCCTTAATCAAAGGCATATAAATGGCGGCGTTGCACACCAAAGCGTCCAGAGGCCTGCCGCTGGCCTTAAATGCGCGAGCAAACCGGCGCACGCTCTCCAAATCGCCCAAGTCAATCTCCATGATGGAGAAACTGCCTTCAGGTATGCCCAACTCTCGGGCGGCGTCTCCGGCTTTTCGCACGTCCCGACAGGCCATGACTACGTGCCATCCCTTGTCTGCGAGAGCTTTCGCGCCGTACAAACCGACGCCGGAGGAAGCGCCGGTGATGATAACCGTGGATTTGTGATTTTGTGCCATCTTGTTAAAAGCGCTTCCGCTATTGATTTTTTTCAGGCACTCAAACGCTGAGCTAGCAGCTTGGATGTTTTGAAGTACCCTATGGTTATTAGGATATGAGGAAACGTTCTCGATCTCAACTGGGAGCCTCTCACTTTTGCCGACAAGCTAGAAATTGGAGGGCCGAGACTGCGAGGCAGGGGGCAGGAGGGCTGATACTGCGAGGCAGGAGGCAGAAGAAGTGTTTTTACAAATAATAAATACTCGCTTTCAACTGGCGATAAAAATCAAATATGACTCCAAATCCGACTCCTATTTTGAGAAATTAACCATACATCTTTTAGGGCGAGTTCACCATTATCTATGACGCACATACTCACTATTTATTGATAAACCCGCCCCAACCAATTTAACTAAGAAATAGCTTGAGGTTCATGATAGGTAGGGAAATCGATATAACCTTCAGGGCCAAAAGAATACCAGACGCCCATTTCAGCAGGCGGATTGAGTGGCCAACCATTAGTAAAACGCTCTACCAAGTCAGGATTGCTGATAAAATCCCGACCAAAAGCTACTAAATCGGCAAGTTTGCTGCTCAGGGCCGTTTCAGCCTGTTCTTGAGTATATCCGCAGTTGCCGACGAGCGGCCCTGCAAACACATCGCGAAACTCTGCTATCGTCATCGGCGTTCCCAATTCATGAAAGCCAAATGCTAGACCGTCCACCAAGTGAAGGTAAGCTAAATCATAGGCATTTAACTGCTCTGCGAAATACAGAAAATCTTCTCGATATTCTGGAGAACCCATATCATTAAAATTACCGTTGGGAGAAAGTCTAACTCCCACTCTGTTTGCCGGAAATACTGTGATAATCGCCTCGACAATTTCCTTAAGAAAACGGTAACGGTTTTCAACTGAGCCACCATAGGAATCAGTGCGGTGATTGGTTTGGGTTTGCAGGAATGTGTCAATGAGATAGCCGTTTGCCGCGTGAATTTCTACACCGTCAAAACCTGCCATTTTTGCTCGTTCTGCCGCCTTGCGATAATCTTCTACAACCAGGGAGATTTCATGGGTTTCTAGAGCGCGGGGAGTTTCGTAGGGTTCTTTGCCCACAGGGGTATGAAGACCTTCTCCGTTTATTTTGATGGCAGAGGCTGCAACTGGCAATTGATTGTTTTGATGAAAACTGCTGTGGGAAGCCCGCCCGCAGTGCCAAAGCTGCATGAAAATCGGCGTTTGGTGGGCATGAACCGCAGTCACAATTTGTTTCCAAGCTTCGCCTTGTTCGTCTGAATAAATACCGGGCGTATTGAGCCAACCATTAGCTTGAGTAGAAACCACGGTGGCTTCTGTAATGATTAAACCAGCGGAGGCTCGTTGAGTGTAATACTCTGTCATCAAGGCGTTGGGCATCCGCGCTTCACCGGCTCTGGCTCTCGTTAGAGGTGCCATGACTACTCGATTTTTTAAGGGTAAATCTCCGATTTTGAATGAACTTAGTAGGAATGGAGAAGTTGTTTGAGTGGTCATAATTTTGAGGTTTTGTCAACTGAATAATCTGGTAAATCACATATAGCAACTGCCCGTGTTAGGACGCAAGGCGCAAGACATCCAAGGGTCGCCAAAATGCAAGCAATCAAACTCATCAAGCTGTTTACGAATTTGACTTTTTAGCCAAGACTCTTCTTTGTTCAATTTTGTTAAACTCTGGAGAGTATGGCGGTAAATATAATAGTTTACACCCTGCTGTTTGAATCAATTCCTGAATCCGACCCCTTTTATCAAATGTGAGATTATCCATGACCACTACCTATGCTGTGACAAGTGTTGGAAGTAAATTTGTTTCCGGCGAAGAAAGAGTCAGGAGTCAGGAGTCAGGAGAAGAATACCCTCTTTCCTCCTCTGCTGAATACTTCCGAAGGTTTCAATCCCTGATAGGGTTTTAGGTTGTTTTCGGCCCTTTTACTCAAGTATGTAATTTGCTCTCTCAACTGTTTCAATCCCTGATAGGGTTTTAGGTTGTTTTCGGCTCGCAGGTTCAACGAGAACCGCTTCATGCTGACGTTTCAATCCCTGATAGGGTTTTAAATTGTTTTCGGCTCGGTCAAAGAGCCTCGATAGCTCCCTGGAGGCGTGGTTTCAATCCCTGATAGGGTTTTAGGTTGTTTTCGGCCTGCATTCTTGAGGAAATTCCTCTACCCGATCGTACTCGTTTCAATCCCTGATAGGGTTTTAGGTTGTTTTCGGCGAGAGAGCTAGAAAGAATGGAAATACCGCCGAAGTTTCAATCCCTGATAGGGTTTTAGGTTGTTTTCGGCAGTAGCCGGAACATCAAAAGAAGTATTTGTGTCTGTTTCAATCCCTGATAGGGTTTTAGGTTGTTTTCGGCAAATGCCATCCCTGCTTTCATACCCCAATCCATAGCAAGTTTCAATCCCTGATAGGGTTTTAGGTTGTTTTCGGCTATCAACCACCGCAACATCCGGCTACTGTACGAAGTTTCAATCCCTGATAGGGTTTTAGGTTGTTTTCGGCATGTGTCAATTTTGCTTTCAAGTCTAATTAAATGTTTCAATCCCTGATAGGGTTTTAGGTTGTTTTCGGCTGCAATTGCTCAGTAATCCCATAAAGCCATTCAGGTTTCAATCCCTGATAGGGTTTTAGGTTGTTTTCGGCTTGACCTCGATCCGATGTCGAATGTGATCGCTAACGAGTTTCAATCCCTGATAGGGTTTTAGGTTGTTTTCGGCTTGGAAGGTAATTTTGAGACTGCATCTTTAATGGTTTCAATCCCTGATAGGGTTTTAGGTTGTTTTCGGCTTTTCTGCGAACTACCCATGCCCAAATTCATTCTTGTTTCAATCCCTGATAGGGTTTTAGGTTGTTTTCGGCTTCGGCCCGGATTTGTCCGGTTGATGTCCCGATCTCTCGTGTTTCAATCCCTGATAGGGTTTTAGGTTGTTTTCGGCCTGGACGCAAGCAGAGACAACTCACTCCGTAGCAACATCAGTTTCAATCCCTGATAGGGTTTTAGGTTTCAATCCCTGATAGGGTTTTAGGTTGTTTTCGGCGGTAGGAAACCCCACGATAATAGCTGAAGCTATGGTTTCAATCCCTGATAGGGTTTTAGGTTGTTTTCGGCAAATAATATTTACAACGTTGAATTTATGCAAAATTTAGTTTCAATCCCTGATAGGGTTTTAGGTTGTTTTCGGCCTCAGCATAGTTTCTGTAGAGTGATTCGATGTGGCAGTTTCAATCCCTGATAGGGTTTTAGGTTGTTTTCGGCCTGATATTATCGGTACAATAAAAGGGAACTTTACAGTTTCAATCCCTGATAGGGTTTTAGGTTGTTTTCGGCTTATAAACAGCAGAGCTTGTAAGTCGATACGAGTTGGTTTCAATCCCTGATAGGGTTTTAGGTTGTTTTCGGCTAAAGGGAGGGTTTGACCGCTCGGATATGAATGTTTCAATCCCTGATAGGGTTTTAGGTTGTTTTCGGCTGGTAAGGTTGCCACCAACTCACTGCCTAAATAGCGTTTCAATCCCTGATAGGGTTTTAGGTTGTTTTCGGCGATAGGCAGCCCCAGAAACAGAAGCAGCACCCAGTTTCAATCCCTGATAGGGTTTTAGGTTGTTTTCGGCGATCGCTATTTTTTAGAGGTTTTTATTTATGGTTGTGTTTCAATCCCTGATAGGGTTTTAGGTTGTTTTCGGCGCGATCGTGGTTCGTCAAAGCTCAAGATTGCTTTGTTTCAATCCCTGATAGGGTTTTAGGTTGTTTTCGGCTGCAAGCGCAGCGGCTACCTGTCAAACTATCGGCGTTTCAATCCCTGATAGGGTTTTAGGTTGTTTTCGGCTCAAGTGCTGGAACTCCAGCGGCGGAAAGTTCCGTTTCAATCCCTGATAGGGTTTTAGGTTGTTTTCGGCGTGATATCCCCGCTGATTTGTTTACCGCACTTTATGTTTCAATCCCTGATAGGGTTTTAGGTTGTTTTCGGCGCAATATTATGAATCAAAATCAAATCAAATACTTGGCGTTTCAATCCCTGATAGGGTTTTAGGTTGTTTTCGGCTCTCCTTAAAATTCAGCATCATCAACGGGCAAAAGTTTCAATCCCTGATAGGGTTTTAGGTTGTTTTCGGCACTCAAAAAGCTCTTGAAGCTATTCAAAAATTGCGTTTCAATCCCTGATAGGGTTTTAGGTTGTTTTCGGCGTTTCGGGATAGTGATGAGCCAATACGGTACTGGGGGTTTCAATCCCTGATAGGGTTTTAGGTTGTTTTCGGCTTTTATAAGTTGGTGTGGGACAAGTGCGTCAAGAGGCGGTTTCAATCCCTGATAGGGTTTTAGGTTGTTTTCGGCATTAATGTGGGTAGTTGTAAATTTAATTGATGAGTTTCAATCCCTGATAGGGTTTTAGGTTGTTTTCGGCACAATTGCCTTGATTTTGTTGCAAATTTGGCAGGTTTCAATCCCTGATAGGGTTTTAGGTTGTTTTCGGCCTGGGAAGAGCCGTTAAGTAAACCTATTCCTTGTAGTTTCAATCCCTGATAGGGTTTTAGGTTGTTTTCGGCGGGCGGCAAGCACCCTCACGATATCCACCCCGTCCGTTTCAATCCCTGATAGGGTTTTAGGTTGTTTTCGGCAAGTCGTTTCGCAATTTGCCATGTACTGATAGGGTTTCAATCCCTGATAGGGTTTTAGGTTGTTTTCGGCTGGCACGTCGAGTTTGTGCGCCTCTTCATCTTCAGTTTCAATCCCTGATAGGGTTTTAGGTTGTTTTCGGCTTGAGGCAAAACGGCTACTTCAAGGTATTGTCTGGTTTCAATCCCTGATAGGGTTTTAGGTTGTTTTCGGCCATCTGCTGAATTACCGGATCGCTCAACAGATCGGCGTTTCAATCCCTGATAGGGTTTTAGGTTGTTTTCGGCGATAACCCCCGCCACCGCCGGGGTCGCCAATTCCACGTTTCAATCCCTGATAGGGTTTTAGGTTGTTTTCGGCGCCCGGTCGCCAATCTCGCGAATAAGTAAGGCTGAGGTTTCAATCCCTGATAGGGTTTTAGGTTGTTTTCGGCGCGTGCCGTCCAGTTGGCATAAATTTTTATTTTCCTGTTTCAATCCCTGATAGGGTTTTAGGTTGTTTTCGGCAGAAGATTTTGAAGGTAAGTTTAGCAAGAGACAGCAGTTTCAATCCCTGATAGGGTTTTAGGTTGTTTTCGGCAGCGGCCATTATGCTTTTAAAAGCTGGTGTTGTTTCTGTTTCAATCCCTGATAGGGTTTTAGGTTGTTTTCGGCGCCACGCCATAGATAAATCCCGCGTACTTGCCCAGTTTCAATCCCTGATAGGGTTTTAGGTTGTTTTCGGCTCCCACTCGCGATCGCCCCTGAGCAAAAATTCTTCACGTTTCAATCCCTGATAGGGTTTTAGGTTGTTTTCGGCATTTGCGAGTCGCTGGCTCAAGATAAGTCTGGCGTTTCAATCCCTGATAGGGTTTTAGGTTGTTTTCGGCCTGACGTGTCGGATTTGCGATTGAAGCTTGAAGCTAAAGGTTTCAATCCCTGATAGGGTTTTAGGTTGTTTTCGGCCGGGAAGCAGCGCAAGTTGCAAAAGCAGAAGCAGTGTTTCAATCCCTGATAGGGTTTTAGGTTGTTTTCGGCCCCGCAAAATCGTTAACCTGATCAAAAAGGATCTCAGCGATGTTTCAATCCCTGATAGGGTTTTAGGTTGTTTTCGGCCAGAAGCCGAATATAAAAAATACAAACAGAGTTTGTTTCAATCCCTGATAGGGTTTTAGGTTGTTTTCGGCATTCACCTGCTGCGCCTAATCCGAGTGTGTTTTTGTTTCAATCCCTGATAGGGTTTTAGGTTGTTTTCGGCACGGCGTTGACAAGTTCGTGAATGCCAAGCGGTTCGTTTCAATCCCTGATAGGGTTTTAGGTTGTTTTCGGCAGTTTGACAGCTTTAATTCAATCAGAATCGAGAAAGGGTTTCAATCCCTGATAGGGTTTTAGGTTGTTTTCGGCCTGATTAAAATAGTTGTCTTTGCCGTTGTGGGTTGTTTCAATCCCTGATAGGGTTTTAGGTTGTTTTCGGCTTTTGATCGCAAGTTTGCAGGACGCGAAGACAGCGTTTCAATCCCTGATAGGGTTTTAGGTTGTTTTCGGCTTGGTTAGTGTTGGAAGCTATTTAAAATTAATATGTTTCAATCCCTGATAGGGTTTTAGGTTGTTTTCGGCGTGCATGAACCATTCCAAAACACCTTGTGTCCTGTTTCAATCCCTGATAGGGTTTTAGGTTGTTTTCGGCAGGATGAGCAAGGGCGCGGCGGGTGTTATCAGTATGTGTTTCAATCCCTGATAGGGTTTTAGGTTGTTTTCGGCCGCCACTGCCGGAGCGACAAATCCCAGTACCTGTTTCAATCCCTGATAGGGTTTTAGGTTGTTTTCGGCCGATCACGGCACATCAGCGCATTTTCTCGGCGGCAATGTTTCAATCCCTGATAGGGTTTTAGGTTGTTTTCGGCGCATTAGCGAAGCCTCCGGCGCGTAGGAAACCGAGCAGTTTCAATCCCTGATAGGGTTTTAGGTTGTTTTCGGCCTTACAAGAAGCCGCTACCACTACCGCTTCCGAAAATGTTTCAATCCCTGATAGGGTTTTAGGTTGTTTTCGGCCTTGGGTCTGACTCCCTACGCCGGATTGTATGGCGTTTCAATCCCTGATAGGGTTTTAGGTTGTTTTCGGCCGTAAGATAGCTCGCAGCCGCAACAGTTATGGCTCCGTTTCAATCCCTGATAGGGTTTTAGGTTGTTTTCGGCTGCCGGGGTCTGGGAGGCTTGAAATATAAGGTTCTCAAGGTTCAGTTGCGTCTGACTGCAATCAATATACCGTTTCAGCGATCGCCCTGTCAAGGGGGCAAAATTCAAATAGACCTCAAACTCTCTCCCAGTAAAGCTTTCAGCATTTGCGTCTGACCCGCATGAGGTACAAACCACTGCAAACCCAGTCCTAGTAAAGCTTTCAGCCATTAAAATTCACCCCCTCCGTTCAACACCTACAGCCAGACGCAAAATCAAACCATAAAGATCGTAGTATCGATCGGTGCCCGGCCGCCAATCCGCTCGATCTTGCCCTGACAGCAAGCGCACAAATAGTGAAACAGGATGCTATCTTCTTCCGACTTAATCACCTTACTCAGACGTTGGCGCATCCGGGCATACTGAGTATCCGTCACCTCGCAATGAAACACCGAATACTGCTTCCATTCCCCATAAGACTTGAGAATCTTGTGAATCTTAGTGCGGCGCTTGTCCTCAGATATATCGTAGCAAACCAAAACAAACATAACTTAATTGCCTCCCTATTTCAGAATCAAAGGTGGATACTTATCAACTTCACCCATCAAATACTTAGCCATCAACCGCCCTTGAATTTCAAACGCTTCTTGATAAGTACACAACTTTCCCATCACAGGATGCTTGAACTTTGACTGTTTCTTTTGTTCGTAAAATCGCAAAAAATTGTGCAGCGCTTCTTTTGTTAAAGAAACCGCGCCGCTCAACGGTTCTGCCGTAAAATCATTAGGGGAAACTTTCTGCAAATTGATCGCTGTCAACACTACAGCATCAACTACCAAAGGTCGAAATTCTTCCATCAAATCCAGCGCTAAGGAAGGACGGCCATAGCGCTCAAAATGCAAATATCCCAAATACGGATCGAACCCCACAATATTCACCGCACTTTGAACATCGTGCCGCAGCAGAGAATATCCCAAACTTAACAGAGAATTTACCGGGTCAGTAGGCGGACGGCGGCGGCGAACTTCAAAGCTAAAATCTGGCACGCGAATCAGTTGATTGAAGCAGCCAAAATAAGTCGCACTACCCGCCCCCTCTAATCCTCGCAGAGAATTAATACTCGAAGTTTTGTCAATAGACGCGATGACTTGTTTCAATTGGGCAATGGGTTTTTCAAATTCCTGGGGAGAATATTTGCGCTGATATTCTAACAAAGAATTGCGGTAATTCTTGAGCTTTCCCCGTACAAATCCCCTAACTAAATGTACGGCTTGTTCCGATTCCCCAGCCGCTTGCCACTGAGCTTTTCGCACAAAGATGTTTTTCGTCATTTCCGGTTCCAACCTCCCCAAATAACGTCCGTTTAGCGTCAGAAAACTTAAAGGAATGTGACGTTCCAAAAGTTCCACAACCACAGCCGGCGAAACTGTAGCGCGTCCCAATGCAACAACACCATCAATCTTAATTAATGGCACGTCCAACAGATTTTTTTTGTCAGCTTTAACCGTCAGACGTTCATCGACTTTGCCAATAAAAGCATCTTCTTGAGTAATGTAAACTGTTCCCATTGTGAAATCTCCTATTTGCAGGTTAACTTGCTTCTTGATAGCGGTTGACTTTGGCCGCAGCTTGGGGCAGACATTGGGGAAAAAGACTGCATCCCGTACACCGAGCGGTGTAAACTGGTAAAGGGATATTTCCCGATCGCCAAAGAGCACCGACTTTTTCAATAGTTGCGATCGTATCCTGTCTCAAACCCTCAGAAATCTCGACTAATTGCCGCTGATGCAACTGCGCGTAATACACATATCCAGTCGCAATAGTTTTCCCCGTCATCTCCTCCAAACAAAGCGCTTGGGCGCAAACCTGCAACTCATCATTATCCCATTCCCCCTTCCGTCCCCGCTTATATTCCACTGGGTAAATCTCACCCTCAGCCGACTCAATCAAATCCGATTTACCAATCAGTTTGTAGCGCTCGGATTTCAGCCAAATCGCCCGCACCTGCCAAGTTTCATCGCGATTAATCTCGCCCATCGTGTGAACGCGATCGTGCAAACTTGTCCCTTCTATGGTATACTGATTATCGGTGAATTCTCCAGCACAAGACATTCGCCAACAGCGGTGAGGACAGTAAGAATACTGGTTGAGAGTTGCAATCGAAATGTAATCAAAATCATTCATAATTTTGATGGTTTGTAGGAAATTAGTAATTGGAATTAGCAACAGGCAAGATGCCTGTTCCACAAGAGTTTAGTGTTATTGTGGGGTGGGCATCTTGCCCGCCCAGGAAATCCGGAATCTTGCCCGCCCTCAAAATCCGTTTAACTCTTATTAACAACTATTCTTCGAGTCATTCCCATCCCCATCGGAGTTTTCCTCCCCACCCCGCAGTAAACAGCAAAATCAGCCAAAGCATTAATTTGCTTAATCACTAAAGGCTCGACATCTCCCAAAATCCGATAACTAACCTCCCCAACCATGCCCACAAAATCGCTTTGATAGTTGGTCAATTTTTCACTTCGGATATTGACAAATGTTGAAAAAAGTGCATCGAAGGAAAGATCGGGAATTGCGATCGGGCTGTACTTATTCCAGCGACTGAGGAGACTATTAAAAACGCAGTCTCTAGTAGGAATCACGGAATCAAATTTCCCCTGTCGAAAAGTTGTAGGAGTCGCAAAACTGAAGGCAATTAAACGATTGGTTTCGGAAGCGCGATCGTACAATTGAGAGTAATCGCAAGCATTAGCCCAAGGCTGATCTATTTGGGGCGTTCCGAGAATCTTAGTAATCATCAAATCGGCAGGCCCGAGATGCCACGGCTTCGAGGGATTGAGATTCAGCCAAAGCTGAGTTAACTTGCCAAATAAAGTGTCATCAAGCAGAGTAATCCGCCACCAACACAGCGTGTGTTCTGGAATCGATTCTGTATGTTCCCATTGCAGGGAATGGTGTTTTTTGAAAGGGCATTTTTTAGTTTGCAAAGGGCTGAGAGTGAAGGATTTTTGGGCGGTGGCATCGTGGAGGCGATCGCCGAGTTGTTTGTCAACGGAGCTCACGAGGGTGAGAAAGAGGGCGTGCAGGTGTCTTCCGGTGAGGTATCCGGGGGGAATTGGGGCCAGGGGAAGGATGTTGATGACTAGGCTGTGCGGCATATTGGGTTAATGGTTAATGCTTAAAATTGGTTTAATTTTTATCGTTCCCAGGTTCTACCTGGGAACGCATTTCTAGAGGCTCTGCCTCCTATTAATCTGCCCGAAAGCGGTATTCCATACACGCCGGAATTTTTAGTTTGTCAAACTCGTAATATCGCCCTAGCATTTTGACATTTTGGATGAGGCTAACCGGAGGCATATTAACCACATCGTAGCTAATCACTTGATGGGAAAACATCACATCTAAAGGGTTGAGAAGATAGGGAAAAATGAAGTCTGTTGCTGAGGGCGATCGCTTCACTTCCTTCTGTTCTACGATTTCGACTGCTGCTTTGCTCATCCACTTTCCCAGACGAATCCATTTCGCTAGTTTCAGAGACTTCTCTGAGATTATGAAAAATTCAAATTTGCTTTCCGGCGCAATTTCTTTGGTTCTTCCAAAACTAGGGATATTTTTCTGGGTTTTCTCCATCTCAACGTGATAGTTATTGTTGGCGTATTTCCAAGTGTTGAGAGTGGAGGAGTGAGAAATAGATCGGCCCGGAGTAACATAAATCCCCTGTTGGTTGAGCGCCGTTAAATGCGGCTCGTATTTAGGAACCTGTTCGGGACAGAAATAGCGATAAGAATGTTCTTCCGAAACGGTGGTGGAATAGATTTCGCTATCCACCAAACCGAGGGCGTAACAAAGCGCGTAATTGTGAATTACTGGCTCTGTTTCGTAAAGTCTCCCTATCTCGCGAGTTGCAAAATAAAGGCTATCATGCAACTCGATTTGACAGCGGTAAATAAAAGTCATGGTTGTTACTCCGCTGCTGCTGCTGTAGCTCCTGCCTTACCCTTGATATGCTTCTTCGCGTAAGCTTTAGCCTCGTCATCGGCTTTCTTCAACATTTTTTTGAGTTCATCTTCATTGCCAATAACAGCTTTAACCTCTGTCACTAATGGTGTAAACTTATCCCCAATAAAGTCTTCATGCACGATAAATTCCTCAGACAGTAATGTTTGGATAGCAGCCCTAGCAGCCATAATCACATCATCTTCATTGAGAGGGTTGTTGGAATTAAGTTTATTCTCAACCTGCAATTGGTCGTAAATTGCTTGCGTCCAGCGGAGGTTACTGGTAATTTCGCCGTCGGCAAATACGACACCAATTAACTCATTTCTGACTCGACCTGTGCGGGTGGTTTGAGCGCCATAGTGTCTGGTTCTGAGGATGTTGTTGAAAACATACAAGAAACTAGCTTCTGTAGGGTCTTTCAGTGTGACAATGCTAGGAAAGAAAATCTGGGGTTTGATGTGGTCTTGCTGATTGATGCGACTGGTAACTTCACCAACTTTTGAACCTGCTTCACCTTTGGATGCCATTGTGCCATTCTCAAAGGGAGCATTGAGGGTAAAAGTCTCGTGAGATTCATCAAAAGCGGTAATTGAAAATGCTGTATCAACTACGACTTTTGACTTCTCTGAACCCGACTCACCGATCGCAAATCCGTAGATAATGCAATCAGGGTTATTCATGGCAAACTTGAAATTGTATTCGCAGTCTTCAGCGGTCATAAAACCATAGTTACGCAGCAACTCGCGACCGACTAAACGTTCTGGTGTAGATTGCTTGCGCTTAAACATGGTCAGGCGGCTGATTGGTTTTTGGTCTTGAATTCCTGACCTCACCCGCGCTTTATTCAGTTCTCCATCGGTCTGAAATAGGGGATAAGATTCTGTGACGCGCACAGTCAGGAAATGTACATATTTACCCATTGGTTTGTAAGGGATGTTAGCGTGGAAAAATTTAGAGTCAACTGTTTTCAAGAAAGGCATGATTTGTCTCCTATGTAAAATGTGAGTTTTGTAGTTGGCGTGTAGCTTGTCAAACAAAAACGTCAGCTTTAATTGTCAGCTTCTTCTTGTGAATCTTCAGGAGATTGACCCTCTATAGGGTGATTTTCTTGGTCATTCTCTAAACGGTAAAGGAATTCACAGGTATCTCTAATTAGATTGATTTGTCGGCCGGCTAAACGAGCGCGATCGCCCGCAAATGATTGCTCAAATACCTCCTCAACAAAGTAGCGAGCAAACTCTAAAATTGCCTGTCGTTCTTCCTCCCGCTTGCTAAAAATCCAGCGTCCTTCCGCAGTAGAAGAGTGAACGCGATCCATGAGCTTTGAAACTTCAGCAGCAACTGTCAAGACTAAAGATTCACCTTGACAACTGCGATCGGCTTCAAGGATAGTTTTAGAAGCAATATCAATCGGTTTCAACACAGCATTTGCCTTGGGATTATATCGCTTACTTGCACGGTAAAATCTGCGATACAAATCCGTCAATTTTTGGGGGTGGTTTAAGCTTGATGCGGTTGTCACAATCAATCGTTCCTTTTCATGATTATAGTGGGCATAGGAGTCAAAGCAAGGGTAAAAATGATAAGCATAAAGCTTAATTTTTTGAATTGAGGCCGTTTCATTTTTCTGTTTGCGAACCCATTGATTTAGGTAGCTAAACACATAAAGCGGGCTGGTTTCAAAATCCTTGGCGAGCTCAGTTAATTTACCCCAGTTGGAGTCATAGCCGGACTTCCCCTGTTTCGCATTAACATCAAGATGAATAGCATAAGCAGCAGTTAAGACATTTAAAGGTGCAGGATAAGATTTGCCGTTTTCCTCCCAACCTTCCAGGATATAGTCGAGGCGGAAGCGATCGCGCTTGGTCAATACCCTAAAAGCTTGGGGTACACTGTCAAGAAATACGGTTTCTTCAAACTCTGCACCGTCGTTAAAAGGCGGAATTGGCGACTCTGAAACTACGGTTTTGACATCTAGAATCATGGGAAAAGCAAAAGCTAGCCAAGCTGGCATTACCCAGGATTCGGTATCAGTTGCATCTCGGCCGGGCGGAAGCGCCATGAAGTAAAATGTTAGGGGTTGGTCTTCGGGATAGGAAAGTTTGAATGTGCGGTCTTTTCCTGGTTCGATGTTTTCATCTATGAGGAAAGCATCGATGCTTTGGTAGCGATTGCGTCCAAAATCGGCTTGCAAATCCTTGCTGATAAAATGATTGCGAATGCTGGTATCAAAGCGGGTTTGGAAAATGCTAGTGTAGGCTTTTTGCAGAAACTTATTTGTTTCTGGGGTAAAGTAATATGTGGGATAAAAATAGAGATAGCGATATTTGCCATCTTCAAATTTTTTGCCCACAGCTTGAGTTTGATTCATTAAAATTTGCCTCAGCATCATTTCTAAACCTGCAATACTAGAAATATTGCGTTTGGCGTTAGAACCTCCCAACATTTGTTTGTTAGTGTAAACTTGAGGGGTGAACAAAACGGCTGATTCCATTTGTTCTGTCACCGTGTAAGCTGAATGGGAAATCGAACAGATTAACTGTCTGCCTCTACCCTGTTTCTTAGCGAGTTGGTAGCGTTCCAATTCATCTAAAAAGACGTCACTGGATGCTGTGTCCAATGGTGTATTTCTCGGTAACATGACAACCCGCGTTACCCACAGTCGCAAATCGTCCCAACCGTCGGGCAATTTGTACTGTGAAACAATCGGTTTAATCATTTGGGAAATGCGGGCGATCGCCTGTTCGCAAACTTCCCGCACATCCTCAAGGCCTGGGTGATGTTCTAGGTACTTTGCTGCTAAATAGTACCATTCGTAAGGAACGCCGCCTGTATTGCCTTTTAGTTTAAGTTCTTTGAGGCGTTCATTAATCCGTTGAATTTCTCTCAGGGCTGGCAGATACTCGGACAGGTTCCAAAACTTAGCAATTTCCTCGACAATATCTAGATGAGTTAGGGCGGGTAGTTTTTTGTCTTTCTTGCGTGCCGCTTCGATGGTATTAACCTGTTCTCCCCAAATCTTGCGACTCACTAAGTCGCCAAGTTCAGCAATCTGATCGATCCGAATATCGTCCTCAAAATTGAATTTATAATCAGCAGATAAAACATCCTGACGCTGAAATTTTATCAGATTATCGCTGCGACTTTTGGCAACAGAGTTTTTTCCTATTTTGAGAATGCGTAAAGTAGCATCAACAGCAACTAGCATCAACTCTGACGTATCAAAAAACAGGTTATAATACTCGGCATATTTCATGCCTTTACCATCTCGGCCAAAACCAGTTTGTCGCCGTTGCAATTGTCCGGCGCAGAGTTGTTTAATCTTGCTAACTACTCGTTTGGGTAAGTCTACAATTGAAATAACAGGAGCATCCGATCGAGCTAAGTAAATTACACCTGTTGGTAAATAAAGCAGTGGTTCGTAGTAGGTGCGGTCGTCGGTATTCAGCGCCGTATGCACTTCCATTAAAGCGTTATTGACGACGTTAGTAAGTACGCCTCTGTTTTCAGCGATGCTGTGATAAGTGAATTTTAATTGCCCGTCGCTGAGGCTGTGGATTAACTCGTTTAGTCTGGTATTTTCTGCATCTTGGGGATGTTTGATAATAGATGCTAGGGAATCTGCTAAACAGGTTAAGTCTGAGAGACTGCGGAGAGTGCGATCGCGCAAAACTGGATTTAACCCAAATTCCGAAAAATTCCAGTTAGTATCCCAACGCCGCTGAGCGTTGTAAGCAAGGCAGAGCAAGTCGTCAATGTATTCTCGATAAGCATCTGGATCGTCGGGATTGATGAAGCTATCTATTCCTAACTGTCGCACTTTTTCATCAATAATTTGACGGTGCTGTTCTAGCGGCAACTTGCGACAATCGTTGGGGACATCGGGGAATTTTTCAAAGTCGTGTAGAATAAAGCCAGCAATTACTAACCGCCGTTCTTTTTGTCCTACGGCTCGCCGCACGGTAGTATCGAGTTTTTCTAACCGCTGTTCAATTAAATTAGCGGGAAATAATCCATTTAGCAGATGAGTATTTAGGGACTGATCGCCTGCATTATGCCGTCTCACATTCTCTTTTCCTTGCTTTTTATCGAGTTCGTCAAAAAATTTGCCCCCTTTGGCTGTGACGCCAATGGCAACTCGCAGCAGATTTGGCAAGACATATTCTGCGAAGTCTCCCATGACGCGATCGCCTGGATTTTGACTCTGAATGGCTTCTCGCAAGAGTTTGAGGGTTAGTAAGTCGCGAGTTTGAGGTCCGATTGTGCGATCGGACGTTTGAAAGTTTGACCCTAATTCTTCATCTTGCAACCAGTCATCATCTGGATCGTCCGATTGTTTTGAGTTCAAATTAACTGGGATATCAAATAATGAGAGTTGTTGGTACTCTTCGTCTGGTTTTGGACGTTTTTTAGCCATTTTATGCCTCTACTCTAGGGACTCTCTGCGAACACTCACTTGTCTTTGAGATAATTTTTTGACAAAAAAGCTCTACAGGCTCTTATGTAGTTAAACTACTCCTTTAGAGCCGAACAATTTTTTTGGTACAAGGGTTCTACAGGCTCTCTTTGATTAACTAACCATGAAGAACCCTAATGCTAACCCGAATTTATAGCCTGAATTTAGTTAGATTTCTCCCTATCAGCACAACGGTAGGCAATTGCCCCTGGTGTTACGTTGTACCTCTCAGCTATGTCTTTAATAGGCATCCCATCTTTGAACAAGTTTCTGATTTCTTTTACTTGGTCTGGGTTGAGCTTCAGAGTTTTTGCTGAGAATAGCTTCTCAATATTCACGTCTTCTGGCTCAGGCAATTTAAACTTCCGTTTGGCTGTTTTGATGGCGATATCGTGTGCTTCTTGTAGATCGCCTGCATAAAGATCAGTCGTCATACGTTCAACAAAACCAACCGCTTCTAGTCCTAATGATTCGGCAATGTGATTTCGAGCAATTTGTGGAGAACCATCTATAGTCTGCCACTCCTCGCGCATTTCAGACGCAATTTTACCGAATAGATTTAAGTAAGTGTAGTTAGTCCAGTATGCTGGATTTTCATGAAGTTCGACGACACAACGGGCATAAGGTAGCCGTTCAGCTTTATTCCTCAACCGTGCTTCTAACCATTGATGCAGTTGCTCACTATCAGCTTTTGTGTAAGCTCCCCGAATGATGGTATATGCCTGAGCATAAAAACCTTCAATAGCAAACCATTTGAGAAAGTCTTTGAGCTTTTCCTTGCTTTGATAGGGTAGCCTGATATGAGTTAGAACTTCAAAACACAGATCGATGAACTCTGATGCCTCTATAACTTTGTGGTAATTTATTGTGAGGTTGCCATAACCAAGTTTGTAGTCGCTTTCATCAAATGGCAAATGATGGATTGCAAATTGTTTCTTGCTTTGTGGTAGTTCAAAATACTGAACTGTGTCAGTGTCTGCAAAATCTTCAGGATTTTTGCTCCGAGTTTTTCGTGTCCACTGCACAAATTTGTTGTGAGTAATGCCAGCACACCGTTCTCCCATGCTGAAATTTAGACCAATACTTGGTTTGTTATGCCCGAAAGCATGAGGATTAATGATGATAGCTTCCAATGCACGACCTTTGTACTTCAGGTTTAAACGTTGACCAGCTCGTAGTTCCATTTTTTTTTCCCTAACATGGGTTTGTAGATATAAGAGGGAAGCTCCTTAAGTGCCGCTGTATCTGAGATATGCTTAACGGTTTTATTTGAGCAAGAAGATGTAAGACCAAACCAGTCCTATAGTTATCCACAAACTAACTGCGACTAATAGATAACTTCTGGGGGCATGGGCGGCATATCCATGAACTCACACGCGATCGCTACTCTCAGGGACATAAGGCTTCCATGCTCTTCAGTATAAACAATTATCAGATGGATGTCAATTAGTCTCATGTAGTTCATGGTTATTTAACCAGCTAAGGTCAAATAGCCAAGTAACCAGTTGGCAGTTGACAGTATTCCATCAATGCTATAGTTTTGACACTAGAGGGCGCACCTTGCATACGTGTTAAGGTGTCTAAATCCCTATAAGGGATTGAAACAAATATCCATGTACCCACTGGCGCACGCTCCTCTACTATCTAACTAAGCCAGCCAAAACCCCTATCAGGGCTTGACCTTCTACGCAATCCATACTTCATCCCCCTTGCTCTTGAGCCAGTGGGCCAGCGTGTCCACCAACAGGGCCGACTGGCCAAAAGCTATAGAATAAGGTGCAGTCGCATCGTGGATACTGTACCGATCGCAAATCGGATAAATCTGAAAGTGTACCGGCAGTCGCAGGCGCGATCGCACTTCAGCCACCGGATAACGCAGTACATAACAAACCAATGCTTGCTTCTTCAAACGCTTGTTGATTTCCCCGATCCAATAATTCTCAGGTTGCACAACCTCAATCCCCGTCAAAACCTGAACTTTCCAAGCAGCAGCATTTTCCTCTAATTTTCCCGAATAAGTAAATTTCCAATTCAGTCTTTCCTCCCGATAACTGCGCAACTTCAAAAAAGCAAGACAATGTTTAAATCGACCTTTGGCAATTGGTTGCCCAAGGCGTTCCGATGTCTCGTTCAACATTCGCATAAAGGCAAATTCCGTCATCGGTTCGATTTCCAAGTTGCTCAAAATTCCTGGTAAATCGTAAGTTTTAAATTTGTCGGCCTCATGGGAATCGGTTAAATCGCAGATGCCGCATTGCAGGGGACTAGAACCTCGAAAACTGCTAGCATCTTCAACTATCGGATTTCCCGTCTTATTTCCCGATCGCTCTTGCCACTCTTTACCCCACTGTTTAATATTACCTGCCACTTTCCCCAAGCTAGTTTTAAATACTTTTTGAGCAGCTTCCTGAAAAGCCTTCTGACTTGATGCGTACTGCTGTTTAATTGTCCTGTGCCTTAATTCCCAACAAATTTGAACTGACTGCACCGCACCCCACCGCGAATAATATCCCTCAAAATTGTTGATTTGGCGGTACTTTTCGCGAATTTGTTGATAGAAAAAAGGACGATCGTAAATTCCGTTAGACTCTAAAGTGGCAGTATCACCGACAAACAAGCGTTCAACTAAGAAATTAGGGATGAGTGCTATGGCTGTGAAATTTTTAAACTGAATAAATTCTCCATTGCGATCGCAGCCATCGTGTCGCCCCAACCTTCCTAATCTTTGGATGAAGTTGCCCGCATCGGCGGATTCAAAAATCAGCAAATTGATTTTGAAGTCTACCCCGACATCAATGGTGCTAGTACCGAGAACTAAGTCTGACGAGAGCGATCGCTCTTTTTCCGTCTTTCCCGACAACCCGGTATTTTCGCCGACAACTAAACCGTGAGGCGCGAACAATTCCCGAAAAAATGGTGTCAGCCGCTTGACGGCCGCAATTGAATTCAGAATAATCGCTCCTTTACTTCCCGGATTGTGTTTAAAGTGAGTCAGGATGAGATTTGCGCTGTCCTTCAGCCAAGTTTCAGAAGCTTTTGAAGTTGGTTCTAGGGAAATAAAAGTCAGCGTACTTTCCCTCAATATCTGCCGCCAGGAGTCTGCTTTCAACTGTTCGATTTCAGCAGGGCGATCGGGAAACTGATATTTGCCTACTTTTAAAGGGTCGATAGTTTGACAGCGAAAACCTGCTATTTCTAGTCTGCTAATTAATTGGTCGTCAGGAGTTGCTGACAGGAATACAAACTTTTTTCGGCGGTTTGTATTGCGAATTAACAACATAGTATTGATGACGCTGGCAATCTGGGGAGATGCTAAAACATGAAATTCATCAAAAATGGATAGGTCAAAATCTTTGTCGATGCGACCCCACAGTTTATCGGGGCTATCTTCAGAGCTTAAATACGCTCCTCGGTGGAGATAGTGCAAGATATCAGGGTTAGTTAATAAAATCTCTGATTGACCTGTGCGAGATGCGATCGCGGCTGCTTTTCTAAGTTTTTCATTTTCTGCATAGATTTCTAATTCCGAGCCGCTAAGTCGGACAACGCGGGGTTGATGATCGGGTTGGAATTGTTCGATATAGCGCTGAATTTGAGTCTCCTGATCTCGCGCCAGTTCATTCGTCGGATATAGCGCCACTGCACAACAATTTGTCTGCAATGTTTCTAAAAAAGCGGCTAAACTTTTGCCATCGCTAGTTATAGCAAAGTTGAAAATGACATCAATATTTGGATCGCGAATTGCCTTTAAAGTTTCGGCTTGATGCCAAGAAAGAGTCCAACCTTCCGGTAATTTAACTCCCTTGAGAATTTCCGCAGCGGGACAGGAGTAAACGGATTTGAGAGTAATTTGGTAATCGGACATATGCTGAATCTGTGTCCGTAGAAAGTGGATATCCCCCATATTGACACCGACAATAGAGATAATCAAGCCTGTACAATGAGAAAGTGTCCGTATATTTATGAGTCGCAAAGGTCAATCGATCACCCTGTCGGTTTCTGAACGAGATAAAACTGAGTTGGAAGCCTTGGCCCAAGAATTCGGGAAGACGTGGGGCGATCGCCCGAACATATCCAAACTGATAGAAGCGATCGCCCGCCGCCAACTGACGATCGCCCCCAACCACGACTGGCCGGAAACCCGCATCCAAGCCCTAGACATCGCCCGACAGCAATTGCTTGACTTGGGCAAAATTGATGAAGCGCTGGCCATTGCCCAATTGTTGAGCGATCGCAGCGAACTGACTCTCCCTTTCCGGGCCCAAATCGATCAGTTTTTGAGCAACCCATTACCTACTTGGCGGCAAAAAATCGATAACTTTATCCACAGACAGCAAGCATTTCGCCTTTCCTATCGAGATGCAGCCGATCGCCTTTGGAGTTACACAGTCTTACACGCTCGGATTGTCCCTATTGAAAAGCGACAGTATTTAATGTGTCGCTGCGAAGAATCTGACGGAAATCAAGACGTACCGGGACTCGAACACAACTGGACGCTGCTGCTCGATCGCATTGAAGATGCTGCGGTGATGTCGGTCGATCGAACTTGGTTGCCCGATCTAGAGCGAATTTCCGTAGAATTTCACTTATTTGGCAGGCTTGCCTTTAACTACAGACGCAAGCAGGAAGATGAGGAAGTCAGCGAACCAGAAGGCGATCCGCCTATCAAGCGAGTGATTCGGAATATCTCAAATACCTTCTGGTTTTTTCGCGAAATCGCTCCTTACTGGGAAGATTGCGTCATTGTCTCTCCAGACAGCGTGCGCGATCGCTTCCAACAAAAACTGATCGACCTCTGCCGCCAGTACAACCTCGAAATCCGCGATTAGATCAAAAAAAAGCAGCCGGTAAAGGCTGCTTTGACAAAAAAACCGTTGTTGAGTTAGAGGAGAAAACTTTAAATCGAATTCAAATTACCGCTGTTTCAACTCCTGCCTGAGTTTCCACTATTTTCATCTACCGCTGACTCACCTTGCCTTCAGAACAAAACTTCAAATCCCGATTAGAATGCTGCTGAAAGTTCGTTGACTACTTGGACTCGGCCTCTGAGCACCGCCCGCAGCAGGCGGTTGACACAGCCTCTGTCTTCGTCATTCAGAGAGTCGTCGAAGGTGGCGGCCATCAAACCGTAGCGATCCGCCAGAGTCAAAACGCCTGTATCGGTTACAGAAGCGAGGATTTCAGAGATAGCGCCGGGGAGGAGTTGTACGGGGTGCATGGCAGTGCGCTTGAATTCGATATATTTATCATCTTCTGGTTTCCTCAAAAGATCGGTGATATTAATGAGGCCGCGAAGGTGATTGTCAGGGGTGAAAGCAAGTGATCCGAATAGAGTAAAGTTGTGATTTCGGTCACATGGCGATCGCCCGGCAGCTTAAAACCCACCTCTGGCAGATGCGCCCATACCAGCGGAATTTATACATTGGGTATGATTTCTAAATGAGTTCCACCCTTACCCCCGTACTAAAAATGCTTGATTTTCTCAATCCCATCTTGGGCCGCAAGCCCGATCGCATCAAAGCCAATGTGGAAATCTATACTTGGCAAACCTGTCCCTACTGCATCCGCGCCAAAACTTTGTTGTGGTGGAAAGGCGTAAATTTCACGGAATACAAAATTGATGGCGACGAAGCCGCTAGAAAAGCAATGGCCGATCGCGCTAACGGACGCCGCAGCGTACCCCAAATTTTCATTAATAACCAACACGTAGGCGGCTGCGATGATATTCACAAACTCGATGCAGAAGGAGAGTTAGATTCGCTGCTAGCTCAACCAGCAGTTTAAATTAATGTAGGTTGGGTTTCGTTCCACCTGCTCAACCTACAAATTTACAAATTTTTGGCAAATTTACTTAGATTATCTTGCCGCCATTTAGCATCCGATCGCCTGTCTGTTTGCACTTCTAAGACGCGAATCCCGCTATTTGGCAAAAAACTTAATTTTTGTTTGAACTGTTCCCAATCCTCAATTAGCTCGTGTTCCACGCCATAAGTTGCACACAACTGAGCAAAGTTGATATGCTGCGGGGTGGCAAAAAACTCTTCAAAGGGCGGGTCAAATTTGGCAACGGGCAACATTTCAAAAATTCCGCCACCGTTGTTATTAATTAATATGATTGTCAGATGACCGACAAATTTATTTTTAATTAAAAAACCGTTTGTATCGTGCAAAAGTGTTAAATCGCCTGTTAGCATGATGCTGCTTTGATTGTGGTGAGCAACTCCCAATGCTGTTGATAATGTGCCGTCTATGCCGTTAGCTCCGCGATTGACAAAAGTTTTTATTTCTAAGTTGTTTGGCTTCCAGAAAAACTCTACATCTCTGACGGGCATACTGTTGGCAATAAATATCGGTGTTCCAGGCGGCAAAATTTGGGAAAGCAGCCAGGAAACTTTGGGCTCGATTATGTTGTTAATTGTGGATAGTTTTTGGTCTATTGTTTGTCTGACTTGGATTTCGGTGTTGCGCCAAAGTTGGAGGTATTCGTTTGAGGGAGAGGTTAGAACCCCCCCTAACCCCCCCTTGTTAAGGGGGGGGACTTGAGTTGATTCCTCCTTGCTAAGGGGGGGGACTTGAGTTGATTCGTCCTTGTTTAGGGGGGGGATTTGAGGGGAAATAGCAGTGGTAGCAGGGGCTCGATCCCCCCCTAGCCCCCCCTTAATAAGGGGGGGGACAAGAGTTAATATAGTTGCGAGATTTTCAGGGGAGGTTCGCAGGTGAATTGTTTTGCCGTGTAGCGGATCGAAGTTGTGGTGGCTGGGGTCGATTATGTAGCGTTTTGGTTGGGTTTTGTCTAGCCAGTTTCGCAGTTCTTTGCTTGTGGGTAAGTCTCCGATTTGAATGGCGATTTCTGGGGTTAATTTATTTGCTAGTTCGCGGTTTCGCAGGATTAAATCGTAGGTGGAAATTAGATGGGGGTTTAGTTGGGCGTAGTTTCTGACTGGGGATAATCCTTCTGCTAAAACTGGCCAGTTTAAGGATTTGGAAATTTGGGCGATCGCACTACAGTATTTTTCGGCAAATTGGGGCTGTGCAACGCCGGCAATAATAATCCCTTTATTGCTTCGCTGCCATTGTTGCATGGTACTTTCTTCTCCCCCCCTTAACAAGGGGGGGCTGGGGGGGGTAGAGCTTTCTCCCGCGAAAATGGGTTCTAATCCTGCAAAAAAATCTTCGGGATTGAATTGTGTTTCTAAAGCTTCTACAGCTATGTCTGGAACGGGTACAAGCGGGTCGCGAAAGGGGATGTTGAGGTGGACGGGGCCTGGTGTTGGAAATTGCGATCGCTCCCAAGCATACACGATCGTCTGCCGCAGATAGTCTAGCATTCCTCTGGACGCAGAAGGTATCGCTAATTCGGCTTGCCAGTTCGGATAATTGCTGTATATTTTAACTTGGTCGATCGCTTGTCCGGCGTGACAGTCCCGCAGTTCTGGAGGTCGATCGGCGGTGAATATTAGCAGCGGAATTCGACTTTCTCTCGCTTCTATTATTGCAGGATAAAAGTTGGCAGCGGCGGTTCCAGATGTGCAAATTAGTGCGGTTGACAAATAGGATTTTTTGGCAATTCCTAATGCAAAAAAGCTGGCTGAACGTTCGTCGAGTATGGGAATAGTTTCTATTTTTTTGTTCAGGGCAAAGGCTATTGTTAGCGGTGCCGATCGCGAACCTGGACAAATCACGGCTGTAGTTAATCCCAGTCGTTGCAATGTCTCTGCTAATACGGAAGCCCAGACGGTATTTGTGTTGCGAAAATCTATTGGCATTGCTAAATCTGAGTAGCTCAACTCTGTATTGTGCTACGATATTATACCCAAATAATTGTCAGGATACATTTTTATGATTCTTGAGGCGGTTGTGATTAATGTCAAATCTGGCTGTGAGGGTGATTTTGAGATAGCTTTTAGAGAAGCCTCCAGTCTGATAGCGTCTATAGATCAATGGCACTGAAAAAGGCTTAATCACACCCTCCGTTTAGCTTTCAAGACAGAACGAGGTTCCTGCATTCGAGGATATGGTTTCGGCCTGCGTTTCAAAACTCTAGGTTCAGAACGCTCAGGTCGAATCGTGAGTAAATTAGTTGCCACCTGTTCCAAAAGTAATTGACGCCATTGTCGCTGTTGGCGTTTTCCTGTAGTTGCCAACAGCGTCAATAACAGATTAAACTGCTGCCTAGTTGATTGGAATGAGAGTTCAAAAACTGTATTTTTTGACGAAGATACAGCCTGCCACATAATAGTACGCAATAAAGTGTAAGCTAATAAGTGTGTCCAAATTTCTTTTCTTACCATCACCGGAGTTTTAGCTGTTAACATCTCCATTTTTAACGTGGTTTTGAGATAGCGTAAATTGACTTCTGCTGCCGACCAACGAAACCCATATAAAGAAGTCAATTTTTCAACAGTGTAGCGTTTGGCATCCACTAATGTTGTCACTATAATGATACGCTCAGCTCTGAAGCCACGGCGCTTAATTCGTAAGCATACTTCCCGGACGATGAAACTAGACGGCAATGCCTCGAATTCCTCAAAAGTCATGTGGTTGGGACACTGTTGGGGCTTATTCCAGATGACTTTGTGATCGCCAATTCCCAACTTTTTCCCCCGTCGAAAGTCAGTTTTGCGGAGATGATTTTTACGGAAAACAGCATCTGCTCCTTGCTGTTTCACCAAAACTAAATCGACATAATTACCATAAGCTTGATCTGCCAATATCACATCGTCGGAGACTAAATTTGCATAAATCAAACGGCTCATCACAATCTCACTCGTCGCCAAAGAAGCTATGCCAGCGGCTACCACAGCCCCAGTTAGTAATGAAAAGAGTACCACTATTTTAGCGATGGGAAATCCACACCCAGTTTTTTGATTGCTGTGTTGCGGATACTCAGCTTGATTGGCAGCAGTATCACTCATCAATACAGTTGTGCCGTCTAATACCCGCACCCGTCGTCCACACCATTGTTGTTCTATGGGAACTTGCTTTTCTAGTGCCTCTGCCACTATGGGTACTAACTGTTGGACAAGTCTTTCGGGTAGTCGCTTACGAGCTTTACTGTATGCCCCTGTGTCTGAAGAAGGAGACTTGACTCCGGCCGCACTCAGCCACGTACTCATCCGCTTCACGGCTTGACTCAAACTTTTGTCGGGATCGAGTACCTGGGATATCATCGCCCACAGGGTGACTATGGGTGTGTAGATGCTTTGGTAGTAGGTGATCTTCTCATTCGCTAGAAGCTCACCTACTAAGGAATCTGGCAGCAGCTTTTCCCAAGGTGAGGCAACGCTCTGCAAAAATTGTTGTTTGAGAATGCACGCACGATTTGGCATTGCCGGGAGAGAGATATTTTGGTTTGTAAGGCAATTATCTATGTATATCTTGCCTTACAGATTTTTTTTGGCTCACTTTTTCAGTGCCATTGGTCTATAGATGGATATTTATCTCACGAACTTCATCGCTGCACAGAAGTTCAAGGAAAATATCTATTATTGGTTAGGTGGGAAAATTTAGAAGCTCATACAATTAGATTTAGGAATTCCGCTGAATATCAAGAGTGGAAAAGAATGCTTCACCATTTTTACGCTCCTTTTCCCATAGTAGAACATTTTGAGGAAGTGAAAATTAAACATTAACACAGACTCAATCAATTAGCCCGACCACTCTAGATTCTGCAAATTAGCTGAATTAAACTAAAGCATTTAAAAGTGCCTGCAATTTGAGCTGAATTTCTGCTAGTTCTTTCTCAGGTTCGGAACCCGCCACAATACCGGCACCAGCATAAAGTATAGCCCGATCGCCATCGATTAAAGCCGATCGAATGCCGACGGCAAATTCGCCGTTGCCGGTGCGATCGATCCAGCCGAGGGGTGCTGCGTACAAAGAGCGATCGCAGCTTTCGCAGCCGCGAATTTGCTGTAGCGCAATATCTCGCGGTACGCCCGCCACCGCTGGCGTTGGATGCAGTTGAGCTAAAATCTTTAATAAATGAATATCACGGGGAATTCTAGCCCTTATGGGTGTCCACAAATGCTGAATGTTTGACAGTTGCAGCAGTCTCGGTAGTGGAGAAAAGTCGGGATTGATACCGAGACTCGACAGGCGATCAACTATAAAATCAATTACAACTCGATGTTCTCGAATATCCTTTTCGCTGTTGAGTAAACCTTTGCCTAAATTCGCATCTTCCGCTTCATTTTTTCCCCTGGGTGCCGAACCTGCTAAGGCATCTGTTACTAACTCATTTTTGTGAATGCTGATTAAGCGTTCTGGACTGGCCCCGATAAAATTTTGACCTTTGCCGTTACTGGTGGAAAATACGTAGCAACCGGGATAAGTAAGGCGCAAGTTATTTAATGAATCTATTAAACTAAAAGGGGTTTTGGAAATGACATTTATTGCTTGGGATAAAACAATCTTACTAAAATATTGAGAGTGGATCAAGTCTAAAGCTGACTTGACGGATTTTTTAAATTGAGTGGCATCATTCACAGGAATTTGTTTGAAAAATATCGAGCTGTTTCTAATCGAATTAATTTTTTTGTAAGGTGAAGACGAAATTTTATCAAAACTTTGCCAAATATTATCAGTGATGATTTTAACATTTATATCTCGGTTTATGATTGCATTGGCAACAAGT
This sequence comes from Microcoleus sp. S36b_A4, assembly GCF_036700645.1. Taxonomy (NCBI): domain Bacteria; kingdom Bacillati; phylum Cyanobacteriota; class Cyanophyceae; order Oscillatoriales; family Microcoleaceae; genus Microcoleus; species Microcoleus sp. S36b_A4. The sequence continues at coordinate 36,233 of NZ_JAUBPI010000022.1, forward strand.
GTGCAGCTATCTTTCAGGCGAGTAATCTGCCATTTTGGTAAAAATACGGTACCAGGGGGGAAGTAAGAATTGGTGGCGACATTCTCATCAAAAAAAGCAAAGCTACAAAAAAAGTGCGGCCCGCTGAATGGCAAGCGTTCTGTACCGATGGTAATTGTTTTGGCAAGACAAGATTGAATAAAATTTTGAGCAAGGGCAAATCGATCGCTTCCGGCTACTGTTAGATGGATTGCCGAATCTAGGGCGGCGATCGCAAAACTATTGCCTGAAATCGGGTCTCTTTTTTCAAAGTAAAAGTGCCGCTGGCAAGGTTCGGAAATCTCTTGAAGTACAACTAGCGGATCGACGGGGGCAATCTCCTGAGAAATACTAACTATCTTGGTTTGATCTTTTTCGGTTAAAGACTGCTGGCAATCTAACAGAAACTGATGCAGTTGATTGCGGTCTTGTAAAAGATTAGCGCGGTGCGGTATTACTGTCATGAAAGCGAGAATAGCAGATTTGTCAGAAAGAGTGCGGTTTTGTCCCGCTAGAACCCCTATTTCGATCTAAGCACGGGAGGGCGATCGCAAAACATGACCTTTCGAGTTTCCCGGAAAGTTTGGGCTCAGCGGGGGGCAAAAAACAGACGATCTTCTTCGAGGACTTCGCCAACGCGCGATCAATCGAAACATTTAGACATAAAACTTTAAGATTGAGCGACTCAATCTCGAGTCTCATGCGATCAACCTTGCAGAGGTTTGCAGACGGGCATTACCGGACGCGCCTGCGCCCGCAAAGCCTCTCAACGGATGCCCCCCGCGCACTCAACCAGATACAGAGTAGAGTTTCTTCACCAATAAAATTGTAAAATTACTACGCTGCTATCAATTGAATCAAGTTTGTGTGATGACAACAAAGTTAATTGAACGTTCAAATAGTAAATTGTGGCTGGCGGCAATCAAGCCGCCCATGTACAGCGTTGCGGTGATTCCTATTTCAGTAGGAACTGCAATTGCTTTTGCCGAAACTCAAACGATTAATTCGTTAATTTTTTCGACATTTTTAATGTCAGCCATTTTGATTATAGCATGGCTGAATCTCAGCAATGATGTATTTGACTCCGAAACAGGAATCGATAAAAACAAGGCACATTCTCTAGTTAACTTAACCGGAAATAAAGCTTTAATTTTCGGGCTAGCCAATCTGTTTTTAGCAGTTGGAGTTTCGGGAATCTGCGCCATAAGCTGGTGGCAAAAAGACCCAACAGTAATTTTGCTAGTAGTTTTGTGCTGTGCTCTGGGCTACACTTACCAAGGGCCTCCGTTTCGTCTTGGCTATCAGGGTTTAGGGGAAATAATCTGCTTTTTCACTTTTGGGCCGCTAGCCTTGGCCGCTGCTTATTACAGTCAGACTCAAACTTGGTCTGCAACTAATTTTGCGGCTTCGGTAATCGTGGGAATTACTACGAGTATCATCTTATTTTGTTCCCACTTTCATCAAATTGCGGATGATTTGGCGGCGGGTAAAAAATCGCCAATTGTGCGACTCGGTACAAAGAAAGGTGCCCAGTTGTTGCAGTGGTTGTGCGGCAGCGTTTATGCTTTGACTGTGCTATTTGTGGCTGTGGGAATGTTCCAAATTTGGACGCTGTTGATTTTTGGGAGTTTGCCATTTGCGATCGACCTTTGCCGCCATGTCACAGGCTATCATGACCAACCGGGAAAGGTCAGCAACTCTAAGTTTATCGCAGTTACGCTGCATTTTTCGAGCGGATTGCTGCTGGCGTTGGGGTTTGCTTTGTAGATCGGGCGATCGAGAATTTCGGTAAAATGGAGGTATGGTTTGCTAAGTTGAGGGAGTTGGTGGAGTTGGGTGACTTCTCAAAATTTTCTTTAATTTAGCAATCCATACCTCATATTGAATCGTATAATTATATATGGAAAAATTTAATAATTATAACTTTCACTATTCCTTAACTGGCAACAAGAATCAGCCGAAACTTTTATTTTTGCATGGATTCACGGGCAGCAGTCAAGACTTTAGCAGCGTCATTCCCTTACTTCCTAACAGTTATTGCTGCTTAGCAGTTGACCTTCCCGGCCACGGAAAAACCCAAGTCAACGGTGACGAAAGTTGCTACAATATGTCAAATACTGCCCAAGCATTAATCGAGTTATTAGATGATTTACAAATAGACAAATGTTTGTTGTTGGGCTATTCAATGGGTGGGCGATTGGCACTTTACATGACATTACACTTTCCAGAAAGATTCGAGAAAGTAGTGTTAGAGTCAGCTTCTCCGGGATTGAAAACAGAAAAAGAGCGATCGCACCGCCTAGAATCCGATTTACAGCTAGCACAAAAGCTGGAGAATAGCAACATTAAAGATTTTTTATTAAACTGGTACGATCGCCCTTTATTCAAATCTTTAAAAAATTCTCCTAATTTCGACAAACTCATAGAAAGCCGCTTAGCAAACAATCCCTTAGAATTAGCCAAATCTCTCCGCAATATGGGAACCGGCAACCAGCCCTCTCTCTGGGAAAAACTGGCACAAAATCAAATGCCCATCCTCTTGCTAGCTGGAGAATACGATGATAAATTTACAACTATAAATACCGAAATGGCCAGCTTGTGTCCGGCCACTACTCTGGAAATTGTACCAAAAGCTGGCCACAATATCCATTTTGAAAATATTGATAATTTTGGATCAGTTGTGAGAAAATTTTATGATTAACTAAAAAACTAATGCTTCATCAATTCGAGTTTCGCACTTATCAGCGAAAATTTAAGCGTCCACTGCAAACAAGTCACGGCATTTGGGATATTCGCGAAGGAATTATCCTGCGACTTGTGGACGAAAACAATCAAATTGGGTGGGGAGAAATTGCCCCTTTGAGTTGGTTTGGTTCCGAAAGTTTTGAGCAAGCTTTATATTTTTGTCACCAGTTGTCAGGTAATATTTCATCAGAGATGATTTTTGCTATTTCCGCTGAATTGCCGGCTTGTCAATTTGGCTTTGAGTCAGCACTAAGCGAGCAAAATTCACCCCCCCCAGCCCCCCCTTGCCAAGGGGGGGAGAAAAGCGAAAATTTAACTTACCTTTCCCAAAAGGGGGAGAAAATGCAAAATCGGTTCAGCGGTTTATTGCCCGCAGGTGAAACAGCTTTGCAGGCTTTGCAAGTGCTTTGGTTAGAGGGATATCGGACATTTAAATGGAAAATTGGTGTTGCTGCAATTGAGGAAGAATTAAAGATTTTCCAGCAGCTAATCGAAGCAATTCACAATTTGTGCGATCGAGAATCTGCCTTTTTGCGGTTAGATGCCAACGGGGGACTGAGTTACTGGCAGGCTAAAACATGGTTGGAAGCTTGCGACGAGGTAAATGCAACTCCCGACTTTTCCGCAGACATTGAATTTTTGGAACAGCCACTGCCTGTAACACAGTTTCAGGAAATGGTAGAATTGAATGCTATTTATGCAACTCCGATCGCCCTTGATGAATCTGCTGCCAACCTCGATCGCATCCAAGAGTGCTACAGCCAAGGCTGGCGGGGCATTTTCGTCATTAAACCGGCGATTGCTGGTTCCCCATCCCAACTGCGAAAATTTTGTCAAACTCACAATATAGACGCTGTTTTCTCATCAGTATTTGAAACCGAAATCGGCAGACAGGCAGCCTTAAATTTAGCCAAACAATTGTCTTTAAATAAGAGAGCACTGGGCTTCGGCACCGATTGCTGGTTCGACGATAATAATTCGATTTTGGATTTTAGATTTTAGATTTTAGATTACTCCCACGACTAAAGCAAGCGGGTGAGGTAATTGTTTTGAATCGAGAAACTTGGTGAAAGCATCTATGGCAACAAATCTAACAGTAAATATCCTGGATATCGCGGCTAGCTTGTCCGATAATTGGCTGATCGGTTGTGACAGTCGCGAATTTGCCCGAATTGTCGATCGGCTATTTCAAGAAATCACCCAGAATCCCGCACAAAAAACACCCCCAAAAATTTGCCTCGCCGAACCAGAACCCGTGCAATTTCTGGCCAGTTTCATCGCCGCCCGCGCCGCCAAATGCCCGATTTTTCTGTGCAATCCCAACTGGGTAAAACAAGAATGGCAACAAGTCTTTGATTTAGTCCAACCCGACTTAATTTTGGGACAATACCCGCTTCCCAAAAATCCCCATATCCCCGTCCGCGAAGGCGAACTTCGTTTGTGTAGCCGCGAATTCCATTCGCCGACTAAAAGCGGTTCTGATACGATTATGATTCCCACCGGCGGTTCTTCAGGAAAAATCCGTTTTGCCATCCACACTTGGGAAACACTAACCGCATCAGTACAAGGTTTTCAACAATATTTTCAAGTTGACAAAATTAACTCTTTCTGCGTTTTGCCATTATACCACGTCAGCGGTTTAATGCAATTCATGCGATCGTTTACTACCGGAGGAAAACTGGCTATTCAGCCCTTTAAAGAATTAGAAAAGGGTAAAATATGCGACATCGAACCAGAAGAATTTTTCATTTCTTTAGTTCCAACTCAACTGCAACGGCTGCTGCAAAACCCAGATACAGCTAATTGGCTGGGACGGTTTCGTGCTGTACTTTTGGGCGGTGCTCCCGCTTGGCCGGAACTTTTAGAAACAGCTAGAAACTATCAAATCAAATTAGCGCCCAGTTACGGCATGACCGAAACTGCCTCGCAAATTGCTACACTAAAACCCCAAGATTTTCTCGCGGGTAATAACAGTTCTGGTCAAAGTTTACCGCACGCTAAAATAACTATTCGCAGTGCAAATGGGGAGATTTTGTGCGACAATCAAATCGGAAATATTGCTATAAATGCTAACTCTTTGGCGTTGGGTTATTATCCTGAAAATTTTGGCGATCGCGAATATTTCCAATTAGACGATTTGGGATTTTTTGATAAAAATAACTACTTAAATATTGTCGGACGCAGCAGCGACAAAATTATTACAGGCGGAGAAAATGTATTTCCGCCGGAAGTTGAAGCCGTTGTGCGATCGACTAATTTAGTGGCGGATATTGCTGTAATTGGCTTGCCAGACAAAGATTGGGGTCAAGTCGTTACGGCTATCTACGTTCCCGCTAATTCCGAAGTTACTGTCAAAAATCTGCAAGCGGCAATAGAAGATAAGTTGAGCAAGTTTAAGCGACCGAAATATTGGGTAATCGTCGAACAATTGCCGCGCAATTCTCAAGGCAAAGTTAATCGAGAACAATTGCAAAAAATTGCGCTCGAATATCAATAATTATTAGGCGATCGCAATCAATGCAGAAGGCAGAATTTATCATGCTTATTTCCGACTCCTGACAACAGCCAACAGTCAACAGCCAACAGTCAACAGCCAACTGTCAACTGACTAATTACGACAAACCTAATAGCCTTCTCGTCCTCTCTGCTTCTTGTCTTTGAACATCTAGAAACTTCAACATTCGGTAAAGTACCTCTATTTGGGGCAACTTAATACCTGCTTGCTGCGCCACCCATATCGGATTACCAAAAATCGCCTCAACTTCCAGAGGTCGCGATTCATCATAATCGATTTTCATGCTCGTGCGGTAAGGCTTCATTTTCTGAGTGTATTCAAGCATTTGTGGGATAAAGTCATCGGGAATAATGCGATCGCAACTTTTTGCTCCCGCTACCACTTCCCCCATGATTTCCTTAACTAAAATCAGAGTATCGGGATTAGCCATCAGTTCGTCAGTTCTCGCATCCAACACTACAGACAGCCCGTTATAAGGAATATTCCAAACCAGCTTTTTCCACCTTGATAATAGCAAATCTTCGCTCATTTTAATAGGAATATGAGCACGTTTAAAATCCTTAGCAATTTGGTGCAATCTATCAGTAATACCGATGGGCTTGTAGTCTTGGGCATATTCTCCCAGCGTAATAGTGCCGTAATCTAGGTGACAGATGTGACCTGGCCCAACTTTATAAGAACAGAGAAAACACAGTCCGCCAACCACTCGTTCTGCACCGACAATTTTAGCTACTTCCGGTTCGACATTTAATCCGTTTTGCAATACTAAAACTGCGCCATTATCCTTTAATAAAGAAGGCAAAATTTGGGGCAACAAGTGATTTTGAGTTGTTTTCAGCGCTACAATTACTACGTCGCACTGAGGCATTTTGTGCGCGTCGTGGTAGGCGCGGACGTGGGGGAGGATGAAGTCGCCTTCGGGAGACTCGACAATCAAGCCGTGTTTTTTGACCTGATCGTAATCGCTGCGTAGTAAAAAATTGACTTCTAAACCTGCTTGTTGCAGTCTAGCACCATAAAATCCCCCTAAAGCTCCCGTGCCTACAATGGCATAATTGCGATTTGACATACTATCAAAAACTCCGAAAAAGTTCTCAACCTAAAAGAAATTAGACCCCGCTCAACAACGGATACCGTGCCACGTACTTAAGTCGCGCTCAGTCCAAAATTTTAGACCAAAGTTGAAACTCCCAGATTCAATGCTGCAAGTAAATCTAAAATCTAAAATCTAAAATCTAAAATCTAAAATCTAAAATCGACTGACTGTCATTCCCTGTTATTATTTAAAGATATAACTAATCTGAAATCTCAATCTCAATTTTCCTCATCCACTGCATCAAGTCTTCAGATAGCTGTTTTCTAGTTCGGCTAACTGCATCGATGCAGACGTGCTTAGTAAGAGCTTTAGCAGCGCTTCTTCCTGCAACTTGCTCAGAAAATATTTGATAGGCAATTTCAAATTCATCGCCAGTAACTTGTTTGGGCGTCAATTGAATTATCAGCCGATCGCCCGCAAACATTGGGCGATAAAAATCTACACTAGCATGAATTATGGGAAAGGCAACCTCGGGATTGCTGAAAAATGCTTTGAGATTGATTGCAGATGCTGCTAGAGATGCCTCGTAAGCTTCGTGACACATCGCCAAAACGTTAGCAAAGTAAACGACTCCAGCAGCATCGGTATCTTGAAAGCGAACAGTGCGGGTGTAAGTGAAAGGCATTTGAGGTAGTAACGGCGATCGCAAATTGGATCGGAATTTTACCAACCATCATATCCGTAAACCCGCACTTTTGGAGAAGTTATTAGCTAAGTAAGTAGGCGCTAATTTTTTATATTGTAAAACTCGCCCTCCTCACTCCTTCCCCTGATTTCTTAACCTTTGTTCTTAATTAACATCACGTCTATAATCTTGAGGGCAATATCTTCGGAAAGCCCCAATGCACTGTAAAGATCGTTCAAAAGTTGTTCTTCTTCTTCGGAAACCTCGCCATCGGCTAAAGCGATATCAGTTGTCACAGCAAAAACGGTTTCTTTAAGTTCGTCTGGAAGCGTTGCTAAAGCCGCATTAAACAGTACCTCAACTCCTTGCCGTTGCAGAATCATCAGCAGGCGTTCGAGCATTTTTCTCATAACGTCATCCGGATAGCTGCGGAACAGTTGCATCCGAGATAGCGTCATGCTAATCGCTTTACTTTCGCTGTCATTGATGTAACCGTCGGCTGCTACGGCAATTAGCGCGATCGCCGCAAATGCTTCTGCCGGTCCTAACGTTACGTCCGTTTCTTGGCGAGTCTGCGATACTTTATCAAATAAACCCATGATATTTTCCTCGTTATTTAGTGGTCGATTTAGGGAGTCAGGATAGGTTCTGGCTCTGGAGGTTTCTTTGGGGATTTTGATAATTATATCAAATTTTGTTAGTTAGTTGTTATCAATAAAATTATGAAAAAATTAAGAATTTTTATTTCGCCCTTCGGCGCTGCAATGGCGGGTTTATTTAGATCCTGAATTACCTTGCCATATCTCAGGTAAAATCCGCCCTGCCAGCGCCGACAATCTACTTGTCAAAAAGGGCTAAATCTGCTTTCAGGAAATCAACAAACTGCCGCGCAGTCCTGCCCGATCGCCCATTGCGACGAGTTGCCCATTCTTTAGCTCGGTGCTCCAAATCATCGGCAGCGAGTTTTATTCCAGCAAGTTCTGCCAGATGCCGAACAATTGTTAAATAAGTGTTTTGATCGGCCGGTTCAAAAGTTAAAGTCAAGCCAAATCGATCGCTAAATGAAAGTTTTTCCTGCACAGTATCCCAAGCGTGAACTTCATCTCCGTCGCGGGGGCGAGGCCTGTCGTCAAAAAACTCTCGAATTAAATGTCTGCGGTTAGATGTGGCATAAACTACCACATTTTGAGAGCGAGCAGTGACATTCCCCTCCAACACAACTTTCAGAGCTTTAAAAGCATCATCATCTTCCTCAAAAGACAGGTCATCCACAAAAATAATAAACTTTTGAGGAACTCCCCGCAACTGCTCGACAATTAGCGGCAAATCTTGCAAATCCGATTTAGATACTTCAATCAAGCGCAGATGGCGAGATCCAAACTCATTTAATAGCGACTTCACCAAAGAAGACTTGCCCGAACCGCGGCTGCCGTATAGCAAGACGTGCAAAGCCGGATAACCTGCTAGCAAAAACTCCGTATTTTTCACCAAAGCATCCCGCTGCCAATCGCAGCAAACCAGCTCTTTTAAAGTTATGCCATCGGGATGCGAAATAGTCGCTAACTGCCCTACCCGCCACGCAAAAGCGCGATATTCGGCAAACAAACCAGTGCCAAACTGTCGGTAATAAGCTGCCAAAGATTCCGTAGCGCTAGACCATTTTTCCAGTTTCCCGTGCAGGGGCAAATCTCCCGGTTCTGCTACAGTTTCGGAATGCCAAATCGGAGGCACTGCGTCAAGTTGACCCGCTACCCGCACCCACTTGCTCAACTGTTCGCTGCTGCATTCGTAAATATTTTGCAGCACTTCTAAATCATGTCGGGCGGCCTCCACCAAAGCGGGGGGCAAACTTGCAAAATCTGTTTGCTGTGCTCGGCGTGAAAAGGGGTTTTCGTCTTTGAGAATTTCGGAAATCAGAGAATCTTTCCAGCTTAAATTTTTAGCAGCCTGAAGTTTGAACCAATTCCCGTAAGCTACCTGACATTCCAAACCGCTGACTTCGCTGTGGTGAAGGGCTTGCAGCAAATCGAGAAAGGCTTGACCGACAGGGCTTTTGAAAACAGATTGATACAGCAGCAGGGATGCTGCTTGGCGCTGGAGGTAACGGATTTGGGCGATCGCACCAGAAGTTAGGGCTGACATAATGGCAATTGTATAACAGTTACATATCCTGACTGGCTTTAATAAATTTTCTAACAATTCGTGACACTAATTGCAGGCCACGCTGTATAAATTTAGATGCACTTGTGAAATCGGGAGGATTAAAAATGAATTTAGGTACAGCAGCCGCGATCGGCTACGGCATTTTAACACTGGTTGGCGGCATCATGGGTTATATCAAGGCCAAAAGCCAAGCCTCGCTGATTTCCGGCTTGATTAGCGGTTCCCTGCTAATTTTTGCCGGCACCGCCCAGCTTATGGGACAAAGTTGGGGTTTAACATTAGCAGCAGCCATCTCCGCTGTTTTAGTAATAGTCTTTATTGTGCGCCTTGTTAAAACTCAAAAATTCATGCCCGCCGGGATGCTAATTTTAGCTAGCTTAGCGTCTTTGGGCGCGATCGTTTACGAAATCAGCGGTCAATATCAATAATCAGTTGACTGTTGACTGTTGACTGTTGACTGTTTTTAGTGGTCAGTGGTTATTTGTTAATTGTTAGTTGTTCGTTCTAATAACCAATAAACAATAACCAATAACTACTAACCAATAACCAGTGACCAATAACTAATGACTAATGACTAATGACTAACCACTAATGACTGCATCAATATACTGCTGAACTTCCCTGAGTTGCTGCCGCTGGCATTGGATCCAAATTTTTTCCGCAGATCGCTGTTCCGGCGTCTCTTTTTGATACCACGCCTGCTTCTCTAAAAAATTATTGTAGAATTTAATCGCTTTTTCAACTGTTTGAATTGCCAGTTTCATGCGCTCCTCAAAAACTGCTATGATTACATTATCCAGGATTAACCCAATCACTTTACAGGACTCTTCAAAATCGACCACACTGATTCCCATTTTGCTTTTATAAACCAGAGTTTCTACAGGTTCTTTCAGCGTTTCTTTAAAATTTTTCATATAAGAACCCGGCAAATATTTCAGTGGCTCCGTAAACTTCGATACAATCTCCCCGCCTATTGATTGTAGTCGCTCTCTAAATTTAGACTGACTGTTTAGGTCAAAGCATTCAATACAAAATTCAATTTTTTCTATATCAATAGATTGTAATTCTTTAAAAATTAAACTGAGTTCATTCTCCATAATTAAAATCACTCGCTCTGCCTGTGAATCAACTTCATTCCGCAACTCTTTGTGCAAATTATCTTTTTCAAAAAAACCAATAGTATCTCTTTGAAAGACTTGAGAATTTTTATCCCACAAAAACCACTGATTTTTTAGCTTGGTCGCCTTGTCGCTCCAAGATTTGCGAACTTTAGCAACAGCATCATATTTGCCATGTTTTCCTAAAGTGCGAATTCTCACATCGCATCCGCTTAGTTCGCCAATTTGCTCCCAGACATCAACAGGAGATGCTCCAGCAATTCTCGGCTTGCTATTCCAGACATCCTCAGCCTGAGATACATCTTTGAAACATACCTGAAGTAACACTTTGAGTCTGATGGCAGATTGCTTAATTTCGTCAATACAAGGTTCCACATCTAAGCTGAGTTGGGTAGCTGACTGTTTAATCTCCACGGATTGATATTCGTCTGCCAACAATCGATCGCTAAACTGGGTAATAGCCTGGAATGCCTTGAGATACTCATTCATTTCCTTTCTGCCTCGTTTCCCTAAACAGCATACAATACAAAACATCTGCCTTTTTGAATGGAAACTGAGTCACCACATGGATTATATATTCACCCCTGCAACTCAGGCGCGACTCAATAGTGGCAACCTTGTACAGCCTGGTGCCAAAACAGGAAAATTGCTCCCTGCTGCTAGAGATCCGGTGACAGGGGAGTTTGTGGAGATCGCAAAAATTTTTTATCAATCAAGAAGTGAAACTCTATCCTCGCGCGGAGTTATAGGATTGCTCGCACAGTTAGCCGGAGGTGGCCCCATACAGCCTCTGGTAGCTCCCGTATACGTGACTGTGGCGCCGTTGCAGGTGGCTCAAACTCATCAGGGGTTTCAAAAAATATACAGAATGCTTAACTCTCTGAAAATTAATTTGGCAGTGATCCAAGCAACTGCTGCTGTCATTGGTATTGGCACTGTATCGAGCACAGTTTTGTCAGCAGTAAACCTCAACCAAGTATTAAAAATCCGAGAAGAGGCAAAGCACCAGAAGCTAAAAATTAAAGACGGATTTATCGATCTCAGACACATCCTCAAAGATAGGGGAGTAGAGGTGATCCAGCAGATTTTCAAGGTGGCTCACGACTCTAGTTTTGAAATGCACCGCCAGAAACTGGTTAACGGTTACGAGATTTTTTCTAAAGCTATCAAACGCTGTCAGTCAGCCCTGACAGTGCCCGATCTTAAACTTCGGAATTCCGAAATTAATAGCGGGCGAGATATGCTGTTTGAAGCTTTAAAAATTTATGATAATCCCAGTTTGTTGGAGGGGCTGTCTTCTGCCGGACAACTCAGGCAAATGGAATGTGTTTGGGCGATCGAGCAGGCGATCGGGGTCACGTTTCACTTGCAGCGGGCCTACGATATGGTGAGCGATCGCCTCCTGGAACTCCAATCAAAAATTTGTCAAAATCTTCTAACTGTTGTTAAAGGATGTCAATCCGAACCAGAACTAGATTTTTTATTTCCTGAAGTTACTAGGATTCTAGGTCATGATTTAAGTGTAATAGAATTTTGGCAGAATGAGGTTGATTGGATGGAAACTTTGTCTCCAAAAGAGCAGCACCAGTTAGCTAGTTTAGATAAACTCACCGCCGAGACGTTAAAAAGCAGCGTGTACACTACATTCGCGGTATTAGCTGCGGAACCTTCCCTTTATGAAACTTTAAAGCAAAAGTCTCACTTTCTATCCTTGCGTGACCAGCTAACCTTCGCTGTGTCGCCGGAAATTCGCCGGAGATACGAATTTTATGTCAGCCAGCAGGCGATCGCTACTGGCTATCAAGCTTTAGCTGCCTCGAATTGGCAAGAAATATCCGATTTAACTGTGGCTAACCTCTACCACTTTTTTCAAATCCGAGAGAAATCGCCTGAAAATTATCCAACTGAGGACGAATTAGAAACGCCTTATTGGCACTTTCCCAAAACCTTAAAAAACGAGCTGAATTACAGCAATTAAATGACTAATGACTAATGGATACTGTTGACTGTTGACTGTTGACTGTTGACTGTTGACTGACTTCTTCCCTCGTAGATACAACTTTTCAATTGTTACACTATCTGTAGTAGTAAGGTGTGTACTGCCCACCCTACAAGTATAATCTGTGCGTCAAGGACTATTTCTCCTTCTTCCTTCTATCTTTTACATCCGTTACATCCGTTACATCCGTTACATCCGTTACATAATCCGTTGCCGAACTTCCTTCTGATTACCTCAACCACAACTTAATAGTATTATCTTTAGAACCGCTAGCAATAGTTTTGCCATCGGGACTAAAAGTCACTACATAAACCTCATCGGAATGTCCCGTCAAAGTATTAAGCAATTGTCCGGTAGCAAAATCCCAAACTTTAATAGTTTTATCCTTGCTCCCGCTCGCAATAAACTTCCCGTCCGGGCTGATAGCAACCGAGACAATATCGTCCGAATGTCCCTGGATAGACCGAATTAAATCTCCTGTTTCGATATTCCAGACTTTAATACTTTCATCGTAAGAACCGCTAACAATTGTCTTGCCGTCTGGGCTCACAGCAACCGACCTCACCGCGTCGCCGTGTCCCTCTATAGTTTTGAGCAACGCCCCTGTTGCGACATCCACCACTGTAATTTTTTTATCCTTAGAAGCGCTAACCAAACTTTTTCCATCTGGAGTGAAAGCAACAGAATAAACAAAATCTGTATGGTCTGGAAAACTCTGAATCAAACGACCACTTGCTGCATCGGAAATCTTTGTGGTTTTGTCTCCGCTGGCACTAGCCACAAGCTGTCCGTCGGGGCTGAGAGCGACAGACCAAACAGAAGCAGTGTGGTCGAGACTGCGAATCACTTGCCCTGTTTTCAAATCCCACAGCATGACTCGCCAAAAACCGGTTCCAGTCGCCAGTTTCGTACCGTTGGAGTCAAAAGCAACCGACCAAACGGTGGAGGAATCTCCTGGAAAAGTGCGGATCGACTTGCCTGTAGCTAAATCCCAAATTTGGATGGTTTTGTCTTTAGAACCGCTGGCTAACATTAAGCCGTCTGGACTGAAAGCAACAGACCCAACGGCATCGGAATGCTGAGCGAAATTTTTGACTTTGGCGTTCTTCCACAGCAGACCTGCTTGGCATTGTTCTTGTAACTCCTGAGCGGATGAATAGCTGCTGGAAGTGTTGGCAATTGTTGGTATTTGGCTGATGCAGCTTTCATAATTGCTGGCTTTATAAAGAGCTGCAATTTGATTGAACTCTTGGGATTCTTGCTGGGCTCGCTGCTGCCATTCTTGCCACTTGAGATATCCGTAAATTCCGCCGATCGCAGCTAAGATAGCCGCAATTGTTGCCCCGGCAAGATAAGGATTGAATTTGCGAGTTTCTTTGGGGACAAGTGCTGCTGGGCTGGATCTCGACAAATCGGTTTTTCCGTTCAGATTTACCTGCGAGGATACCGCCGGACTTGCCTGCAATTCGAGTTGAGGGGCACTGCTGGCTGGTGGCCCATTGGGGTTGCGGTGTCCCTCCAAAACTGTGGATATCGCCTTGTACAATTTAGCAAATAAAGATTTAGGAATGACTAATTCTTCGATTTTCGCGGCATCTTCGTCGGTAAGCCCTAAAACTTGCTGCAAGCGTTTTAATTCGTCGCGAGTTTCCAGAGAAAAGGGATATTCTTGCTGCATTGCTTCTTGCAGTGATTGTTCGTAGCGTTCGCCTTTTTCCCTGTATTTCCGGTAAGGGTTCAATACCTCATCTTCGATCGCCTCTGCTTCTTCTGGCAGCAATTCCAAACTGACGCGCAGTTCATCTAATATTCTCCGACCGACGACTGTAATATCACCCCGACTGCTGCTGCGCCGATCGACTTCTTCGCGATATATTGTTAGCTTGGGAATCCGCGCCCGCGAGCGATCGCCAATTTTCCTCAAATCGGCTAAAGCTTCCGCCGCCGACTGGTATCTCTCCCGAAAATCGTAGCGCACCATATTGTCCAAAACATCGGCCAGCGCTTGGGAACAGGTGGCTAAATGCCGCCAAACAATTTCGCCTTTATTAGAATTTTTCAAATCCCGCAGTTTCGGCAAGTCGTAAGCCGGCAAACCCGTCATTGCTTGGATGCCAATCATTCCCAAAGCGTAGATATCGCTGTTGAGTTGCGGGTTGTATTGAAATTGTTCGATCGGCATATATTCCAGAGTGCCAATCCGCACAGTTACCGGCGCTTGTCTTTGAGCGATGTGAATTTCTTTCACCGAGCCAAAGTCAATCAAAACTAACTTGTTGTCTGAATAGCGGCGGATTAAATTTGCCGGTTTAATATCTCGGTGAATAACTCCCTGCCCATGTACAAACACTAAAATTTCTAACAGTTCCTTCAGCAAAGGAATCATTTTTTCTTCAGTTAGAGGCTTGCCCGGTACAATCTCGGTTGATAGCGAGTGACCGGCAACAAAAGATTCAACTAAGAAAAATTCTTCATTTTCTTCAAAATAAGCGAATAGCTGAGGAATTTGGTCGTGTTGACCGAGCTTTTCTAGAACTTCTGCTTCTTTTTGAAAAAGACGGCGCGTAGTATTAATTAATTTTGGTTCGGTAGTACCGGGACGCAGGTGCTTGACAAAGCACTGCGGTTCTCCGGGACGGCGAATATCTTTGGCCAGATAGGTTTGTCCAAATTCTCCTGTTTCTATGACTTCAATGATTTGATAGCGTCCATCTAAAAGTTGGCTCACCATGATAATAACGCAGCCTTTTTTTGGTTGATTTTCGCAAGAAACAGTGGCAATGTTGAGTCAGTTGTATAGCCTTTTTCAGGTAAATTAGGTGTTCCTGGGCATTGGCAAAACAGGGCATTGGGCATTGGCAAAACAGGGCGTTGGCAAAACAGGACATTGGGCATTGGCAAAACAGGGCATTGGGTATTCGGAATAGTTGTTTCTTTCCTTCTTCTTTCTTTCCTTCTTTTTTCTTTCCTTCTTCCTTCTTCCCTCTTCCTTCTTCCCTCTTCCTTCTTTCCTTCTGACTTCTGACTTCTGACTTCTGACTGAGATATTGCACCATTCTCAATTACTTGTTGAGGAACAGGCAAGATGCCTGTTCCACAAGAAAAATTATTCTTTGTGGAACGGGCATCTTGCCCGTTCTTGACAATGGTGTAACATCTCAGTTCTGACATATTTATTTTTTCAACATCTGCAAAGCTTGATATCCCAAAAAGAAAAAACCCAAAGCGCCGAGTACCGCTATCGTGTTCGCAAACACATCGACTGTAAAAAATTCGCCCATTGCAATATCCTCTGAAAACTGATATCTATCCTCGGCTTTTCGGTCGCTGTCTGGGTGAGGGGTCTTGCCCCTCGCTGCGGGCGAGCCGAAAGATGCTCACAAATTATAGCAAAAGAGTTGGTCAATCGATTTTAGATTTTAGATTTTAGATTTTAGATTGAAGCATTGACCCCACGGATGAATCCGGGGGCTTGTATCCCGGATGCTTTCGGTCAATCGATTTTAGATTTTAGATTTTAGATTTTAGATTGAAGCATTGACCCCACGGATGAATCTGGGGGCTTGTATCCTGGATGCGAGGGGGTCAAAATAACTTTTCGGGCGATCGACTAGCTTTTTGTTTTAATATTTTTTAATATTTAGGGAGACAAATCCTGTACCGAAATTTTGAGGTCAGTTCGCTTTGATATTGTTAACCCTGCTAATTTTTTCTCTGATTGTAAGTAGAGCTTACACTAAGAATTTGCGCCGATCGGTCGAAAATGCGCCTCGAACCGACAGAAGTTTGGCGAAGCTGTCACCGGAGTCCGCCGCGCAGTTCCCTAAAGTTTCGGTAATCGTACCAGCATACAACGAGGCAGAGAATATTCGGGATTGCGCGATCGCCATTTTGGAGAGTACACCGCTGTCTGTGGACAACTTAGAGGTTTTAATTGTAGACGATCGATCGACAGACGACACGTTAGCGATCGGGCAAACCCTGCAACAGCATCTCAACGACCCCCGGCTTAAAATATTAGCAGGTCAGCCGCGACCAACCAACCAATATTGGGCGGGCAAAAACTGGGCCTGTGCCCAAGCTGTTCAAATAGCAACCGGAGACTTCTTATTATTTATCGATGCCGACGTGCGACTCAAACCAGGGGCGATCGAAACCGCTATCGCCACAGCCGAAACCGAGAAAATAGACTTGTTCACCTGTATGCCAGCGCTGGTTTGTGAGTGTTTGGCCGAGTGGTTAGTACAGCCGATAATGTTCAATCACCTAGCAGTTTGCTACGACTTTACCGCCGTCAACGATCCCTCGAAAACAGACAGTGCTTTTGCCGGCGGCCCATTCATGCTATTTAGGCGATCGGCCTACGAAAAAATCGGCGGTCACGAAGCAGTTGCAAGCGAAATTGTGGAAGATGTGGAATTAGCTAGGCGCATCAAACGTGCGGGTTTAAAGCTCGGGCTTTATTCCGGGTCAAATTTGGCATCCGTGCGGATGTATCGGTCTTGGAGCGCATTGTGGGAAGGCTGGACAAAGAATTTGTATCTCGGCGCTAACCGCAGTTGGGGCTTGATGGTTTACATGGCTGCAATTATGTTTTTTATTTATCCTATGCCGTGGATAGGATTATTCATTATTCTGAAACAAATAATTTCTGCCTTCCCTCTTTCTTCTTCCGTCTTCTCTCTTCCTTCTTCCTTCTTCCTTCTTCCTTCTTCCTTCTTAGTAATAATCGTAACTTGGCAGCATTACACTTTGCGCCGCTTGGGTGCCGAGATTTCGGAATGTCCGACGAAATACTGGTGGTTAGGAGGTTTGGGAGGTGCGTTAGTGGCCGCGATGGCGATCGGTTCTGCGATTAAAACCGAAACCGGTTGGGGGTGGACTTGGCGCGGTAGAACTTTGCAAATTAAGAGTTAATTAAGACTTGCATAGGGGCAGCCAAGATGCCCACCCCACAAAAAATTAACTCCTTGTGGAACAGGCATCTTGCCTGTTCTTAAAAATCATCGAAAATGTGAGTTATAGAAGACCGAAGGCAGAGCTAATCATAACATCCGTTACATCCGTTACATCCGTTACCGAACTTCCGCGTATACAAAAGCAGGTACGCGCTTGTAAGCAGGCGTGCCCGATCGCTTTTCAATCTCCGGGTGAAAAATCACATTAACTTCAGGATAAAACATCAAAGCAGCACCCTCACGAACCGCCCCGTAAATCACCTCGACATTTTCCATTTTCCCCACATTTCCCTGCACAGTAACCCGCTGATGTTCTTGAAAACCAGTGCTTTCTGCATCCGCGCGATTCATCAAAATGCAGTTGCGGTGCGGCATTCCCCGGTATTTGTCATCAATTTTGTAGACGACAGTATTATGCTGAGAATAGCTGCGTCCCGTCATCAAGGCCACAACAATACCCTGTGTTGACTCCGATACTCCAAATTCTTTCGCTTCCGGTAATTTCAGCTTAGGTAAAGGCGTGACAAACATCTTCGCTTTCCCAGACTCTGTAGGGAATTTAGGTTCTGTAAAAATGCGACCGCTGATGGTAAATTCCTCTTTGGTTTCATCAATTGTGGCTATTTTTTCATAGCCAGGAATAGTTTTAGCAATCAATTGCCGAACGTATTTTGTGTCTTGAAGTTGGCGCCAATCAACGGAAAAATCACCGTGAATTCGACTGGCTAATTCTGTTAAAAAATGCACTTCCGGAATCAAATCCGAATTCTGGAGATGAGTTTCGCCCTCATCATTTAAACGCACAAAATTATTCCCCGATTCCACCGTTGTTTTGTGGGGGTTTTCAAAGCGATTCAGGACGGGAATCACAATTGTATTGTGCTTGGCTAATCCGTGAAAATGCCCTAAATTCGGTTTGGTTGCGAGGTAGATAACGGTTTCAACATTGGCTAAAGCGCGTTTTGCCTGGGTTGAATCTGGATTCGCCCCATACAAATTACCGCCCAGACATATCAGCGTATCGACTTTGCCTGCATCTGCTGCTTCAATGAGCGATCGAGTTTCGTAACCCTTAACAGGACTGAGGGGACGATTTAATAACTTTTCTAAAGCTTGTTGAATTTCTTTTTTCAGCTTCACAGTGACGCCCATAGAGCCAAATCCTTGGACGTTTGAGTGTCCTCTGACGGGCATTAATCCTGCACCTTCTTTGCCGACATTTCCTGTCATTAAGGCAGTATTTGCAATGCTGAAAACGTTATCTACACCGTTACCGTGTTGGGTAATTCCCATCGCCCAACCGAATACAACCCGCTGGGATGTGCCGATAATTTTGGCGGCTGCCTCAATTTCTGCTTGGGAAACTCCGCAGGTTTTAGTAATAGTTTCCCAAGCGGTTTCGCGGGCGTGCTGTACTACTGATTCCCAACCTTCTGTATGAGCTTGCAAATAGCTTTCGTCCAGCAAACCTTGTTCGATTATAGACTTTTGAATTCCCACAAATAGGGCTGTATCGCTGCCCGGAATTGGTTGCAAGTATAGCGAGGAAATATCGGAACCGGGGATGAGCGACTTGACGGGAAATGCGGGAGAACCAAACTTGACTAAGCCGATTTCCATCACCGGATTGATTACAATTATTTTACCGCCTTTGTCGCGAATTTTAATCAATTCGTTCATCAAGCGGGGATGGTTGTAGGAAGAATTGCTGCCCGCGAGCACGACGCAATCTGCTTCCTTCAAGTTTTCTAGACTCACTAACGACGTGCGGGTGGCAAACATTTCGCTTAACCCGATTGTCGAGGGAGCGTGGCAGAGATCTGAACAATCTGCTAAGTTATTGGAACCCATCGCCCGCATCATCAATTGCAGCAGAAAAGCGGCTTCGTTGGAAGAGCGACCGGAACTGTAAGATGCCACTCGTTCGGGGGTTTTGCGAAAGGCAGCTTCGGCAATTTGATAAACTTCTTGCCAAGAAATGCGATCGTAATGAGAGGAACCAGCCCGCAAAATCATCGGAAAACTCAGCCTTCCCAACCTATCGGCTTCCATTGAAGTTAATTGCTGAAGTTGTGCAATACTCTGCTGTTCAAAAAATTGAGTTGAGATAGCCGGCTTGATTTCAGCGGAGATTGCTTCGACGCTTTTCATGCACCGCTGAAGTTTTTCGCCCTCTTCATTTGTAAAACCTCCTTTCTGCCCACCCGTGCCCCAAGAACAGGACAAACAAGCACTTTTGTGCAGCAAAGTTTTCCAAAGTTTTGGGCCTTCCGGGGACAATGTATGTTTTGCCCAATATTCTATTACAGGCAAACCGCCACCTATCTCTGGTGTTTCCTCGTTTGTCTCGTTGAATGGCGGGATTGGTTGGACATTTTGAGAATTGACATCCATGTGGTTTACCTTTTGTTTGAATTGCGGATTAGTTGAAGAAAGGCAGCCGGATCACAAGGCATTCGGCAGAATGAAATAAAAATTTTGAAGGCAAGAATTTTGTTGTTTTTCAAAGCGATTTTTTTGAGCGCACTGTACAATACAATTCTGCCGCAGACCGACTTACTTCTATTGACTCGGCGGGGAACCGCCAGAGGAGTTAAATTTATTACTCGAATTTTACCGCAAATTTACAACAGAAAAAACTACTCAACAGATAGATGTTTTAATCTGTATTCAAGAATAGGTTCGCAGTAAGGAGTTTAATCCTCATTCACAGGCATAGAGAAAACTGAAGTCCTCACTACAAACCAGGTTTACTTCCTCTTATTTAACGCCTGTTTCCCAAATCCAAGACAAAGCAGTCGATCGCCCTCAGCAACATTCGGGTCATTCTGCAAATAATCTCCCAACCACTCGCAACTCCGAGCAATGATATTATTCAGTTCCAAATTCTCCACAGGCAACAGAATTACATTCCTATCCCTACTAGCAAAACCCAGAGTTTTGCTGTCCGAACTAAAAGTAACGCTCAACACGCGATCGCTCGACTCCAAAGTCTTAGATAGCAGCGCCTTCTTGCCGTCAAAATCCCACAGCTTAACAGTATTTCCCCCACTCGCCGCCGCAATCAATTTGCCGTCGGGACTAAAACTCACGCTTTCTACAGTATCGCTGTGGTCGAGTTTTTCAGTTAAATTCGCCATTTTTCCATCAAACTCCCACAAGTAAACTTTTTTGTCACCGCAAGCAGCAGCAATAGTCTTACCGTCGGGACTAAAACTAACATTTTTAACGCTGTCTTCGTGGTCGATAGTTTTCAGGATTTTCGCCGATGAACCGTTGAATTGCCACAGGTAAACTCTCTTTTCTCCGGTAATTTCAAAAGCCTTTTTCTTCCCGCTTGCCTTGTCCTCAGCAGCGGTAGCAGTAGCAATAGTTTTGCCGTCGGGACTGAAGCTAACGCTAATTACTGGATTGCTGTGATCGAGTTTTGCAAACAAAGTTGCTTTAGAACCGTTCCAGCGCCAGAGGTACAATTTGCGATCGGCACTTGCGGCGGCAATTATCTTTCCATCTGGACTAAAACTCACGCTTCTAACAATGCCGCTGTGGCTGAGAGTATCTAACAGTTTGCCGTCTAAACTCCAGACTTTCACTGTTTTGTCATTGCTGGCAGAAGCAACAGTTTTATCATCAGGGGAAATGCTCACCCAGGTAACAGAATCCTTGTGATCTTCTAAGGTTTTGAATAAACTGCCGTCAGTGCGCCAAAGTCTCACTGTTTTGTCCCCGCTAGCAGAAGCAATTGTTTTGCCGTCAGCACTAAAACTGACTTTGTAAACCCAGTCTCCGTGTCCCGATAAAATCTTATTCAGCGGAGTGCTGTCCGGTTTCCAAATTTTCACTATTTTGTCCTTACTTGCGGAAGCAATAGTGCCGTCGCCGCTGAAACTTACGGCCCTTACGTCGTCTTGATGTCCTCGAAAAGTGTTGAGCAAAGTGCCGCTGCGACTCCAAACTTTCACCGTATCGTCTGCGCTGCCGGTGACAATTTGTTTGCCGTCGCGACTGAAACTCGCGCTGACAACTTCATCGTTATGTCCTTTGAGAGTTCTGATTTCCTCACCGTTTCGGTTCCAAATTTTGGCTGTGGTGTCGGCACTTGCTGAGACGAGTTCTTGGCTGTTGGGACTGAACTTAATGCTGTAAACAATGTCAGAATGTTTGGTTAATGTTTTGGGATTAATTCTAAATTTCTGGGTTTTATTTTCTCTGTTCCAAAGTTTGACAGTTTTGTCAACACTTGCTGAGGCTATTGTTTGGCCGTCGGGGCTGAAACTGACACCGAGTACCCAGTCTTTGTGTCCGGTTAAGGTTTGCAGCAATTTTTTGTTCGCAAGGTTCCAGATTTTGACGGTGTTGTCGTGACTGGCGGAAGCTAGGGTTTTGCCGTCTGGACTGAAACTGACGCTGGTGACGATATCGCGGTGGCCGGATAAAATGCCGATGGCACTTTTGTCGTTATTTACTTGCCAAATTCTAATTGTGCGATCGGCACAACCAGTCGCGATCGTTTTCCCATCGGGACTAAAACTAACACTCGTCACGCTATCTGGGTGATTGAAAGTTTTTAATAACTTACCTCCTTTGCTCCACAATTTAACAGTTTTGTCAGCACTTGCCGAAGCAACTGAATTGCCGTCGGGACTTACACTCACATCCAAAACAAACTTGCTGTGCTGCTCGAAACGGTTGCGTTCTTGCACCCCGGAAACTGCTTGTCTGAGTCTTTCAGCAATTTGATTTTTAGTGTCCACAGGCAGCGCTGTACTTTTCAGAGAATCACGACCAATTTTGATACTATTTTCCAACACTCCTAATTGATTTTTTTCATTAGAAATCACTAAAGATTCCGACGCCGAATTTAGGGCGTCAGTCCGACTTCTTTCTGCTTCTTGCCGCGCGCTTTCTGCTAATTTTGCTTGCTCGAATGCCATCGCCGAAACACCTCCGAGCACAAGCAGTCCTAGAACCGCTGCCCGCAATTGCCATCTCCGAGTTTGGTAAAGTTGAGCTTCCGCTTCGTGCTGTTTCTCTCTAGCTTCCGACAGCAAAGCATCTTGCTCTCTGTCTTTGCGAATTTGTTCAATTTCATCTCGGTTAATTTGGTTTTGCTTTCGCAGTTCCTCAAATTCTGCCTTTTTATCTAATTCTTGCTGCTGGCGAATGAAGCTAACTAAATAATCGTGAACGAGCTGATAAAGCTCTGCTGGCAGTTCCGTCCAGCGAAAAACTAAACCCGAGTTTACTAACAGTTCTAAAACTAGATCTAATTTGTCAGCTTCAGCAAATGTCGCTAAATTAGAGGCTAATTCTGCGCGGGTTTTTAGGGGACGAATCTGTTCTTCATCTGTGAGCAAATACAATACTCGACGCGCCGCTACTTCATTTTCTGGGCCGCAATCTTTAATGACTTCTTCGAGAAACCTTTCGACTAATTTTTGTTGCGGATTGTTGCCTAGTTCCTGATATTGAGTTAAAGTTCTAATATTCTCTTGTTGCAGTTGAGCGCCGACAAGTTGTAGTTCGATCGGGCGGACTTCTCCTAATTCTCCAGCTAAATCTTGGACTAATTCTTCGATCAGCTCCGGTTCTAAGTAAAACTGCGCTCGCTCAGTTAAAGTGCGAATTACCGATCGCGCATCGACCAGCGAAAAATTTCCTAAATAAAACAGAATGTTTTTGCTGAGGATGTCCTCTAAAATATCATTTTTAACGAATCCTGTCTGGTTTTTGGGTCGGGAAAATTCCAGCAAATAGTGTAAGTAATCTTCCCGCAAACACAGGACGACTTTTAAATATTTGATTTTCAAACATTCCCGCAAAAAATCAAAAAATATTTGCCTTTCCGCTGGCTCTTTCCACACGAAAAAAAATTCTTCAAATTGGTCAAATATCAGAACAGTCACTAAATGTTCGGAATTTATTTGCAGCTCCTTGAGAATATTTCCGTATTCGATCGCCTGTTGTTGTATGATTAATTCTACTGGCTGTGACTGCTCCCTTTGATCCTGATTATTCCCACTCGCTCCACCGTGAAATCCCGAAATAAGATTTCCCTTGACTGCACCTGTTTCTAGGGTCAAATCTACCGGAGCAGTTTCTGGTAATGTTTCGGAATTTTCCGGATCGAATATTTCAGCTTTCCCAGCAGATAACTGTCTGGTCAATTCCCGCGGCCAGTTGTTGTAAACTTGCAGCACTACGGGCAGAACAGTCCGCATTTCTATTTTTTTTTGTTTGAGAGCTGGTACTAATCCTCCCGTGACTATTGAACTTTTGCCAACTCCAGACTGACCGTAAATTACTGTCAGTTTGTCGGGGGTATTGTTCATTCTATATATCAAGCGGTTGAGGTCTTCCTCTCTACCGGAAGCAGTAATTTCGTCAGCAATAGTAGCAGCGCCGGCAATAGTTTCGGCGACGGAATTAACCGCTTCTCTGTGCGGCTGCAATTTTCCGGCTCCAATAAAAGCTCGGAACCGATAGGTGTGTTCCACCGCTCGATAATCTTGCTTAATTTGAAATGCTTCGAGATATTCTCCCCGCTGAAAATAGAGCGATCGCAGCATTTCTAAAACCCGCAAATACAGTTGCGGGTTGTAGCACGCTTCGGTTTCCGAGCGCGCAACCTCTAAATGTGCGATCGCCTCCTGTACCTCACCCAAGTGACTCTGGGCTTCTGCTAAAATTAACAGATACAAGCCTAGATGCTGCGACTTTACATGGGTTCCCTGTCCCGTCGCTTCTAAATTTGAGTTGAGAACGTCTAGAGCGATTAAAGCCCATTCTTTCGCCCCTGGCCAGTTCTTTTGCTCTAAGGCTACTCTAGCCAAAAAGCCGTAATCTTGAGCCAAATTAACTGCTGAATTTTCCATATTTTCATGTAACCTCCGAGCTTTGATAGCTAAATTCCAGAGTGCATCCCAATCTTCTAAATGCTGCAATACTTCGCCAAGTTGATTGATGAATATACCAACGGCATCCGGCCGCCCCGCGCGTTCTAAAACATCAATACATTCCTGAAAATAATTCTTAGCTTCCGTCCAGTAAGGACGGTTGCCGCTGCGATGTTGTTCTGCTTGGAAGCGGTAGCAAAGACCTATGTGGAATAGCAGAATTCCCTCTAACACTGGTGCTGGGTGAACGGTAAATAACAAATCGCTAAATTGTGTTTTCGACCCAATAAACGCTACTTGATGCTTCCAAAAACTGAGACTTTTTTGATACAATTCAATGGCGGCCGGGATGTGGTGACAAGCATATTCATGCCTACCGCGAATAAATTGCAAACTTGCTTCAATAGCGGGTTCTAACCTGATGTTGCAAGTTTGCAAGTCTTGGCTAGCTGACTCTAGTTCACTCAAAGAATTGGCTCCGAGAATGGCAGAATTAGTTAAACGCCAATTGCCACTTTCTAAAATGTGGGAAAAAATGCGATCGGCACTTTTGCCTAAGAACTCCACCAAGTCGTCGGGGCCAATCACAAATTCAACACTTGTCGTCCAAGTTTCGATATCTGTTACTAACCGAATCAGTTTTTTTAAGATTTTGTCTGTCACCCACAGCACCACCGGAAAGGGAAAATTATTCCGAAATTCTTCCCTCACGTAGTTGGTAGAAATTAGTACCTGATCGATCGCACTTACCGATTCCAATCCCAACACCATTAAAGCTGAGGGATGGCTGCAGGAAACTTTGGTTTCTATCGTCGTGTAAAGAGTTTTAACAGATGGCGGGAGGACAATTTCTCGAATCTCGATACCAGACTCCTCCCGCAATTGCCGTACAATTTCCTCTCTCATGGCACTGTAATTGCACCGTACCAAAATCAGCGAAAATTGCCCCTGAGACATCGATAGAGTCCGGGAGAGAGTTTGCAGCGAACTTTTGTTTTGCTGTGCTGCGGTGTCTTGCTGGCAGTGCGAATTAATCATAATTAATATTTGAAAAATATTCTCAGGATAGGTGCTGTCAACTGCCGAAAAAAGTAAGTTCGGCAACGGATTTTTTAACGGATGTAACGGATGGAAGTTCGGCAACGGATTTTTTAACGGATGTAACGGATGTAACGGATGTAACGGATGTCAGGAATCGACCGCAGGGGGAAAGTGCAATTAAGAAATTCCTAACCGTTTTGGCGGTTGCTCTAACTAAGTTTACTTTTACCCGTTGTTACGTTTGCCAATCACAGCGAAGAATCACATGATTAATTTTATTTCTGCCCTTTTTGGCGATTTCCCATCACTGGGAACTATCAATTAATTAAGTTTATTTCAGCCTGCATACTTATTATTTTAGCCGATCGCAATTAAAGCATACCCAAAAAAAATACATACTCTGTTATTCCCATATTCCCAGCAAAATCAACCGAATTTTACTGAAATCTTGATAATTGCTCAAATTCTACCCAGCAAAAGAGTCTTTGTTTGCGGGGTTCCCAGCCATCGCCCAAATCGCCCAAATCCAATTCAGTTATTCGCATATCGCTGAAATCCGGCATTCCTTGCTTGACTGACCCCTTGCATCACTGAGATAAACTACTGGCGGCGGCTCATCAATTACAGCTTGAAGATTTTTTGTCATAAATTTACTAATCTCCATATCTAAAGTAGCTGTAAAATCAGGTTCATCCCAATCCTCGCTTTCTTCAATGCTGATGGTTGGTGGTGGCCCTATATCAAAATCTAGCTCATCGCCAAAATCCGAAACTTTCTTAATTGGCTCTATTTTCTGACCGGTATCAGTGGCAAAAGCTTGAGTTGTATTGGCTATTAGTACGATCGGCAGTGCTACTATGGCACTTATTGTTGGTCGCGCCGTGATTTTCCTCATCGTATCCTCCTGATATAAACTAAACTTTGGTGCTGCTCTACATTCAACTTCTGCGGCCACTTTAGAGCGCTGTCAGTCGATTTTAAATTTTAGATTTTAGATTTCCTCCACAGATGAATCGGAGAGCTTTAACTAGGGTCTAAAATTGGGGGCTGCTTAACACTCCGGCAGTTCGCAAGTATCCGTTTTTGAGCAGAGTCATTAATTAATAGTGGCTTGTTTTTCCACAGGATATAACCTTATCTGTGACTGTTTGTGGCAAGTTTGCTTAACGGAGCATATCCGGTCAACTGTTTGCCTTTCTATTTACTACGTGAAAACTCTTAAACAGTCAGGTTTTCCCGTTAAGTAATTCCCCGGCGTTTGCGAGTGTTCATCAGAAAGGTGGGTGGAAACCCCGTCGTTGTAGGACGGCTTTATATTAAACTATAGTTTGGTCAATGACCCACCCGCGACGATGGATTCAGACAGCCTAACGAGCGAAGTCCAGTACAACTGGCGGCGCAGACAAATCGGTAGACCGGGAAAAGAGGATAGGGCAATGGTAAACATCCCTGGAATCAAAACAACAGATAAGAATTCCTTTTAGGTATTCGACGCATAAAAACCGCTGGGCTAGCGGGGCTAGTCTGTGGAGCGAACATAAGACCAGAAAACTCCTTGTGGGTGGAGGCAGTTGCGATGAAGCAGAAACTCAAATCGTGAGGTTTGGGAATCACCGTGGCTTTAGCCCGGTGAGAATGTCAACTCAGACTCAAAGCAAAGTGTGTGAGAAGTTCGATCGCACACCAGTTTTCGCACACCAGTTTTCGCACTCCCGCGCTGCCACCAGCAAGCTGATGTGATATACCACAGCCACCGAATATGTGTCAATACTTATATCTTAACATTTCTAAGTTGTTGCATAATTCTCGTTACCAGGAAGAGCCTGGTAACGCAGCTCGGCGAGGCAGAGCCTCCAGCCAAGTCTAGAGGACTCCTATTTCGTCAAGCCGTGTTCGAGAGCGAAGCGAACCAACTCAGTACGGCTGTTAGTACCCGTCTTGCTAAATAAACGGCTGACGTACTTTTCCACATTACGCACGCTAGTTTCCAAGCGGCGGGCAATTTCCTTATTCATCAAACCTTGAGCAACCAAATCCAAAACACTTTGTTCTCGCGGAGTCAAATCAATTTTAATCGGCGAAGGACTTTGGGCGATCGAACTCCGCCCACTCAGCAAAGACTCAATTCTCGCCATTTGGCTTGTCAAAGCAGCAATATCTGGACTTTCAGCATTTTCGCTTGTCTCCTTAGCAGCCGCGCGGCGGGCTAGCAAATTGGTTACTATTGCTACTAATTCGTCGGGATCGAAGGGCTTAGAAAGATAAGCATCGCAGCCTGCTTGATAGCCTTGAATGCGATCGCTCGTCATCCCCTTAGCCGTCAAAAACACCACCGGCAAAGCTTTATAGCGAGGATCTTCCCGCACTTGCTTGAGAAACTGATAACCGTCCACCTGGGGCATCATAATGTCTGAAATCACCAAATCCGGATTAGTCTGCTGCAAGATTTCCCAGCCGTCGCGAGCATTACTGGCAACCTCAACCGCAAAATCGCTATCTTCCAAATAAGCTTGTACTGCTTCCCGCAAGCCCGGTTCATCATCTACCAATAATAATCGTGCTGACATCTCTGTTACCTTCTTAATAGTGTAAATATTGTAGGTTGGGTTGAGGAACGAACCCTACACTTCGCTCCGCCCAAATCTTCATTTTAAATAAGGTGTTGGGTTTCGCCATCGCTCAACCCAACCTACAGAATAAAAACTTTAGCTCAAAACTCAAAACTATTGTCTTTTTTTCCCCTTAAACTTTGGAACGATCAGTCAAAATTTCATAGCCAGTTTCTGTCACCAACACAGTATGCTCAAACTGAGCCGACATAGCATTGTCAACTGTTACAGCAGTCCACTTGTCAGAAAGCGTCCGAGTGTACTTAGAACCAGCATTCAGAATCGGTTCGATCGCCAATGTCATACCGGCTCGCAATTTCACGTTCGGCATTTCGCGGGTGCGGAAATTGAAAACCGACGGTTCCTCGTGCAAATTTCGTCCGACACCGTGGCCGGTAAACTCCTCAACGATACTAAAACCGTTGCTTTTGACATGATCTTCCATCGCACCAGCCAGATCGAGCAAATAAGCTCCAGCCTTCACTTGTTCGATGCCTTTGTAGAGAGCTTCTTCTGCGACTCGGATTAATTTGGCCGATTCGGGAGTCACTTCCACAACTGCGATCGTAATGCAAGAATCGCCGTGAAAACCTTGGTAATATGCCCCCGTATCTACCTTGAGAACATCTCCGGCCCGAATTACCTTTTTGGCGCTGGGGATGCCGTGAACAACTTCGTTATTAATACTAGAGCAAATCGATCCAGGGAAACCGTGATAGCCTTTAAAACTCGGAGTTGCACCCATTTCGCGGATACGTTTTTCGGCATAAGCATCCAAATCAGCAGTAGTCATTCCCGGTTTCACCATTTGGGAAATTTCTTTAAGTACCGTTGCAACGATTTTTGCTGCTTGCCGCATAATTTCGATTTCGCGTTCCGACTTAATTTCAATGCCTCGACGCTGTTTTTTGACTTGGGGTGCTTGAGTTGGACTAGAAAGCAGACTGCTAAAAATATTCATGTATTGATCGGCGGGTAATTTTGTACTTTGACGGCAGGTTGAAGCAAAAAACGGCAAATATCCAGCTTTTTGTGGAAAAAGGGGTGTCTTGTTCCGAACTGTCGATCGCGTGTCCTTTAAGCTAGCTTAATATTTTTCTCAGTAATCAGCACGGGATTGGGGGGTCAATCGATTTTAGATTTTAGATTTTAGATTTTAGATTGAAGCATTGACCCCACGAATAAATTCGGGGGATCCTTTATCGGATACAGGTTTTGTATTTCTGGGTCCTGAGTCTGCTTTCGGAATGAATCACGTGGCGGGTATCCTGGATGCTTGATTGTCAACAAAGCGGTTTTAACCGCCGAGTCCGTTGGAAATCACCGAATAGCACTATTGTCAATCAGCCTTCACGGACGGCCTCTCCTGCCCAACCCCTACTCCCCACAAGAAAATTTACTCTTTGTGGAACAGGCATCTTGCCTGTTCTTGAGCATGGTGCAAGATATCAGTTGGAGCGGGATTTCCGAGCCTTCCTGTAAGGTTACCAATTGCGGCAATTAACTTAGTTATGTCAACTGGTTTAGATAAGTGCATCTGGAAACCAGCTTCCAGCGCTTGCTTGCGCTCTTCCTCTCTGGCGTAAGCCGTCAGGGCGATCGCAGGCATCTTTCCACCCCTGATCACTTCCAGTTCTCTCACGCGCGCGATCAACTCATAGCCGTCTGCTCCCGGCATTCCAATGTCGCTCAGCAGCAGATCGGGCCAATAACTCTCCAGTGCAGCTAGAGCCCCGGCCACCGATGTCGCCGATCGCACCATAGCTCCTTCGTCCTCGAGTAAAGCAATCAAAAACTCCCGCGTGTCATCGTCATCATCCACCACCAGCAATTGCAAATTAGCCAGAGTGGGGAGAGTCTCTGTCGCGTCATTGAGTTCCGACCAATCATCCCCTGCACCTCCGGTCTTCCTTTGTGCAAGAGGTAAAGCCACCGTAAATTTCGCACCTTCGCCCGGATTATTCTCTGCATGCACCTTACCGCCGTGCTGTTCCACCAAGTGACGGACGATCGCCAATCCCAGCCCCAAACCCCCGTAAGACCTAGTTGTGCTGCTATCAGCTTGGCGGAAGCGATCGAAAACATAAGGCAAAAAATCAGGAGCTATACCAATGCCACTATCAATTATCTGAATGTGAGCCTCATCGCCAACTGACTCTAACCGCACCTCTACTTTACCCTCTTGCGGACTAAACTTAATCGCATTTGACAGCAAATTCCACACAATTTGCTGCAAGCGATCAAAATCGCCGATAACTTCACCTACATTTGGGCTGCACGTTAATTCTATGACTATTGATTTTTCCTCGGTCAGCGGCTGCAAAGAATCTATTGCCAGCTTGATCGCAGATTCCAACCGAATCGGATGCATATTTAAATTTAGTTTCCCCCGCAGAATCCGCGAAACATCTAAAATATCTTCGATGAGTTGAGCTTGAGATTTAGCATTGCGCTCAATTGTTTCTAGGGCTTTCTCAATAGTGTCTTGGTCAAAGGTTTTGGTACGAAGCAGCCTAGACCAGCCGAGAATTGCATTTAAAGGAGTACGGAGTTCGTGAGAGAGAATAGCTAGAAATTCATCCTTCATCTGGTTAGCTCTCTCCGCTTCTTGTCGCGCCACTTGTTCGCGGATTAGTCTGCTGCGTTCTTCCTCTGCTTGCTTGCGGTCTGTGACATCTCTAACCGTACCCACATGACCGATCAGTTTTCCCAAATCCGAAAACATTGGCGACGACTGCACATTAATCCAACGCACAGTTTCGCTCCCAGCTAATCGAAACTCATTAGAATATTCGTGACCTTCTTTAATCCAAGCTAACCAATGTGCTACTACGCGATCGCGATCTTCTTCATGAACTTCCCGCTTCCAAATCTCTGCTAAACTTTCCTCCAAAGTTAACCCGCAAATCGCTTGACAACGGGGATTGATGTAAGTACAGCGGCCTTCAACGTCAGCTAAGTAAATTCCCAGTGGTGAACAAGCACACAAAGTGCGAAACCGCTCTTCACTTTTACTTAGTTCACTATTAACCGCAGCTAACAGTGTTGCTTGCTGCTTCACCTCGACTGTTTTTTGGAACAATTCCACAAATACCTGCACCTTCGAGGTCAATATTTCCGGTTCCAAGGGTTTGAACAGGTAATCCACCGCACCCAGAGAATAACCTTTAAACACGTGGGTGTCATTACTGCTGAATGCTGTGATAAAAATAATCGGAGTCGCTCGCGATCGATCTCTAGAGCGAATCAATGTTGCTGTCTCAAATCCATCCATTCCCGGCATCTGCACATCAAGCAAAATTACTGCAAAATCTTCATTAAGCAGACATCTCAGAGCCTCCGCGCCCGAACTAGCTTGTACTAGATTATAAGAGGGGCTGTTGAGAATAGCTTCTAGAGCTATCAAATTTTCTGGGCGATCGTCAACTAAAAGGACATTTACTCGATGGGGGGACTGCTGATTCATAATTTTTTTAATCTTTAATTCTTAGCAAATTGACTAAACAGGGAGCGATTTTAGAGAGGGGTAAAATCCAGTCTACTTTAACATTTGCGATCGCCGATGCTGGCATGGTCGGGCATAGAGCTGAAGCCGGTTCCTCCACGAATGTCAATCCTCCCTCAGCTTTAATTTTTGCCAGCCCTTTACTACCATCCGAATTAGCTCCCGTTAAAATTATGCCGATAACTTTCTCCCCAAAGGCATCCGCAGCAGACTCAAACAGCACATCGATTGAGGGCCGCGCATAGCAGACAGGAGCCTCAGTTGATAGTGCAAACGTAGGAGTTCCGCGATTGCGGATTGGGGAGTTTGAATTATGGATTGACTCCACTGCCACGCTCCCCCATTCTGTAAAGTCGTTTTCATACAGGATAAACTCCTCGTCAGAGGGCGATTCTATTAGCAAGTGATAGTCAGCAGGAGCCAAGTAAACCCGTCCAGGTGCGATCGGCTCTTTGTCTTTTGCCTCTGTGATTTGGAGAGAGCTTTGCTTTTGTAAAAAATAAGTAAGCCTATTCTCAGAACTCTTATGGCGGTGTTGGACAATAACTACAGGCAAAGGAAAGCTTTGGGGCAAATCTGCCAGCAGCACAGTCAGAGCCTCTAGCCCTCCCAAAGACGTACCCACAACCACTATTTCAAAATTTTTCTTATTTAATTCTCCGGTAGAGTTTCTCACTACTTTCAATTGGTTCATAGTATTTTTCATAAGGTGTAAAAGTCAGAGACTCCTGATGTCCTAGTCCTAAAACTCCAAACATTCCCAGGCTCTCATAAAAAAGCTTGTGTACCCGCTCTTGGAGGTGTGAATTGAAATAAATCATCACATTACGGCATAAAATAACATTAAATTCATTAAAAGAATTATCCGTTGCTAGGTTGTGGTGAGCAAAGACAATATTATCTTTAAGTGAAGAGCGAAAAATCGCATTTTCATAGGCAGCAGTGTAATACTCAGAAAACGCTTTCTTGCCCCCCGCTTGGTGGTATAGTTGCGTATATTCTTGCATTTGTTTCAGCGGAAATATCCCTGTTTTGGCTGTTTTCAAAACTAATTCATTCATGTCCGTAGCGTAAATCCGACAACGGTCATAAAGTCCTTCTTCTTGCAGCAAGATTGCCATAGAATAGACTTCTTCGCCCGTTGAACATCCAGCGTGCCAAATCCGAATAAAAGGATAAGTACGCAACAGCGGCACCACTTTATTTCTGAAACTAATGTAAAAGCTGGGATCGCGAAACATCGCCGTTACATTGACAGAAATATCCAGCAGTAAACGATCTAGGTAAGCAGGATTGTGAAGTACCTTTTCCTGAAGTGCAGAGACAGTGGTGAGCCGTTCCGAGCGAATAGTGTTCCTAATACGGCGCTTGAGAGAGGCAAGAGCATAATTACGAAAATCAAATCCGTAATAGCGAAACATTCCCTCTAGTAGGAGTTGAATTTCGATTGTTTCAAGTTCATGACTTTCGGACATTTTTAATTACTAATTGGGAATTGGGCATTTTTGACTGTTGACTGTTGACTGATGACTGTTGACTGTTGAATCCTGACTGCTGACTGTTGACTAATGACAATTAACAACTGACAACAATCAACAGTCAACTGCCAACTGACAACTGACTTCATTATCGATAAAGCCAGACACGCAGCAGCGAGAGCAACTGTTCCGTATCAACAGGTTTGGTAATGTAGTCAGACGCACCAGCTTCGATACATTTTTCCCGATCGCCCTTCATCGCTTTCGCAGTCAGAGCAATCATTGGCAACGAAGCAAATTGAGGCATATTACGAATTGCTTGCATGGTTTCGTAACCGTCCATCTCTGGCATCATCACGTCCATCAACACAATATTTATCTCAGGCGTATTTTGCAATTTAGCAATGCCCTCTCTGCCATTCTCAGCATACACAACTTCCATTTTATGGCGCTCCAGCATACTTGTGAGGGCGAAAATATTCCGCATATCGTCGTCAACAATCAAGACTGTTTTGCCCGCCAGCGTCGAATCTGTTTGATACAATTGCTCTAGCATTTGGCGCTTTGGTTCGGGCAAATTTGCTTGCACTCGGTGCAAAAACAAAGCTGTTTCATCTAACAGGCGCTCAGGCGACCGCACATCTTTAACAATGATTGTTTCCGCCATGCGCTTGAGTTGAGTTTCTTCGGATCTTGTCAACTCTTTGCCCGTATAAATAATAAGTGGCAGACTTTTCAAAGTAGCCTCTTGCTTGATCTGCTCTATCAGTTCAAAACCAGTCATATCTGGTAGTCCCAAATCGAGTACAACGCAGTCAAAATGCCCCGATTTCAAAATTTCTAGCGCCTCTGCACCACTCCCCACAGCCGTGGTAGAAACATCGTGATTACCGATTAAATCCACAATACCTAGACGCTGTGTTTCGTCGTCTTCCACGACTAGCAAATTCTTCACTGGTCGCTCCACAAACCCCTTAATATCAGTCAAAGCTTTGCTCAATGCTTCGCGACTGACAGGCTTTTGTAAGTAAGCGATCGCCCCTAACTGCAAACTGCGCTGCCGCCCTTCTTCAACTGATACAATGTGAACCGGAATGTGGCGCGTACTTGGGTCGTGCTTCAAGCGATCGAGCACTGTCCAGCCATCCATCACAGGCAAATTTAGATCCAGCATAATCGCAGTTGGCTTGAACTCTCGAGCCATCGCCAAACCGATATCGCTCCGCAAAGCCACCAAACCTTTAAAACCCTGTTCCTGCGCCATATCCAGCAGAATCCGAGCAAAGTTTACATCATCTTCAATAATCAACAGCACGCGATCGTCACTCTCAATATTTTCTCGATCATCAAAGATTAAAGGTGAGGGGTAAGGTGCGATCGGCAAGTGGAAATTCGGCAAAGGAAGTGCGGGAGAATTAGCAGGGGGTAATTGAGGCGTTTGCTTGCCCGTTCCCGAACCCGTATCATTCATTATTCGCGATTCTTGGTAAGTTTGTGGCAGATAAAGCGTGAACCTACTACCCTCACCAGGGCTACTTGTCAATTTAATTTCTCCACCTAACAAATTAGCGATTTCTCTACTAATTGACAAACCCAAACCCGTG
This sequence comes from Microcoleus sp. S36b_A4, assembly GCF_036700645.1. NCBI lineage: Bacteria > Bacillati > Cyanobacteriota > Cyanophyceae > Oscillatoriales > Microcoleaceae > Microcoleus > Microcoleus sp. S36b_A4. The sequence continues at coordinate 70,603 of NZ_JAUBPI010000022.1, forward strand.
CCCCCGTATTTGCGGCTAGTGCTACCATCTGCTTGTTGGAAAGCCTCAAAAATAACCCGGTGTTTTTCAGCAGAAATCCCAATCCCGGTATCGCTAACTGAGAAAGCCAAAACAGTAGGGGAACTCGTTAAACTTTCTATTTCTAAATTCCACCCGGTCCGCGCTACTTCGACACGCAATTTCACCTCACCCCGTTCTGTAAACTTAAACGCATTAGAGAGGAGATTCTTCAAAACTTGTTGCAGTCGTTTAGCATCAGTATAGAGACCTTTTGGCAACCCAGACTCAAGCTCTAATTGAAAACTCAACTTCTTATCTTGGGCGATTTGGCGGAAAGTCCGATCCAAATGATCTCGCAAGTCCGTAAACAACACTTGCTCAATTTCCACTGACATCGTGCCTGATTCAATCTTAGCGAGATCCAAGATGTCATTAATCAGCCCTAACAAATCTGTTCCAGCCGAGTAAATTGTGCGCGTGTATTCAACTTGCTTCTGAGTCAAATTGCCCTCAGTATTGTCAGAAAGCAATCGAGCGAGAATCAACAGCGAATTCAGCGGAGTACGCAACTCGTGAGACATATTTGCTAGAAACTCCGACTTATACTTAGAAGTTAGAGCCAACTGTTCCGCTCTTTCTTCCAACAACCCCCTCGCCTGTTCAATATCTCGGTTTTTCCGCTCAACTTCCTTATTTTGCAGCGCTAGCAATTCAGCTTGTTCTTCTAATTCTTCATTCGTTTGTTGCAACTCTTCCTGCTGACTCTTCAACAGTTCCTCAGATGCGCGGAGAGACTGCGCTTGTTGTTCGAGACGCTTGTTAGTTTCCGTTAGTTCCTTTTGCTGAGTTTGTAACTCTTCCGCCAAAGACTGCGACTGTTTCAGCAACTCTTCCGTTCGCATACTCGCCGCAATTGTATTTAAGACAATGGCGATACTTTCTGTAAGTTGGTCGAGAAATGTTAAGTGTATTTCGCTGAATCGCCGGAACGAAGCTAACTCGATTACTGCCGTCACTTGTCCCTCAAAGAGTACGGGTAAAACCACAACATTCAACGGCGTAGATTCTCCCAGCCCAGATCCAATTTTAATGTAGTTCTCCGGCACTTCAGTCAACAGTATGCGTTCCTTTTCCAGGGCGCACTGTCCTACCAAACCTTCGCCTAAATGGAATCTATTTCCTAACTGTTTGCGTTCGCGGTAGGCGTAGGTACTTAACAGTTTGAGAAACGGATCGTGTTCCACAGCTTCCATCATAAAGAATACGCCATGCTGAGCAGAAACCAGCGGCGTCAATTCTGAGAGAATTAGTTTAGAAACAGTTTCTAAATCTCGCTGACCTTGTAGCATTCGAGTGAACTTAGCGAGGTTGGTTTTCAGCCAATCTTGCTCAGTATTCTTCTGCGTCGTCTCTCGGAGATTGGCAATCATCTGGTTAATGTTGTCCTTAACAATGGCAACTTCTCCTTCCGTGGCGACGGAAATTGACCTCGTTAAATCGCCTCTGGTAACAGCAATTGCCACTTCGGCGATCGCCCGCAGTTGAGTAGTCAAATTCGCCGCCAATTCATTCACATTATCCGTCAAATCTCGCCACGTCCCCGCCGCGCCGGGAACCTTTGCCTGGCCGCCCAATTTCCCTTCAATTCCCACCTCCCGCGCCACTGTAGTAACTTGATCGGCAAACGTCGCCAGCGTATCAATCATCTCATTAATCGTATCTGCCAGAGTTGCAATTTCTCCCTTAGCTTCCAGCATTAATTTGCGCTTCAAATCGCCATTCGCCACCGCCGTCACAACTTTAGCAATACCTCGCACTTGCGCTGTCAAATTCCCCGCCATCGAGTTTACGTTGTCGGTTAAATCTTTCCAAGTTCCTGCAACTCCTTTCACCTCAGCTTGACCGCCCAATTTACCCTCAGTTCCAACCTCCCGCGCCACCCGCGTTACCTCAGAAGCGAAGGAATTAAGTTGATCCACCATCACGTTAATAGTGTCTTTCAACTCCAGAATTTCGCCTTTAACATCTACTGTAATTTTCTTAGACAAATCGCCATTTGCCACCGCTTTCGTCACTTCCGCAATGTTCCGAACTTGCGCCGTCAAATTCCCCGCCATCAAGTTAACATTATCAGTTAAATCTTTCCAAGTTCCCCCTACACCCCGCACATAAGCTTGCACACCTAATTTACCTTCCGTTCCTACTTCCCTCGCCACCCGTGTTACTTCAGATGCGAAGGAACTCAACTGATCCACCATGATGTTAATCGTGTTTTTCAGTTCGAGAATTTCCCCTTTCACATCTACTGTAATTTTCTTAGACAAGTCGCCATTTGCCACAGCGGTTGTCACTTCCGCAATGTTCCGCACTTGTGCTGTTAAATTACCCGCCATCGAGTTAACTGAATCCGTTAAATCTTTCCAGGTGCCGGCAACTCCTTTAACTTCCGCTTGCACGCCTAATTTCCCTTCGGTTCCCACTTCCCTAGCAACCCTGGTTACTTCCGATGCGAAGGAATTTAATTGGTCAACCATCGTGTTGACGGTGTTTTTGAGTTCTAGAATTTCCCCTTTAACATCTACAGTAATTTTCTTTGATAAATCGCCATTTGCCACAGCAGTCGTAACAGCCGCAATATTCCGTACTTGCTCTGTCAAACTACCCGCCATAAAATTAACTGAATCCGTTAAATCCTTCCAAGTTCCTGCTACGCCTCGGACATCCGCTTGACCGCCTAGTTTACCTTCCGAACCCACTTCCCTAGCAACCCTGGTTACTTCAGATGCAAAGGAATTAAGCTGATCCACCATCACGTTAATGGTGTTTTTCAGTTCTAAAATTTCGCCTTTAACCTGTACCGTAATTTTTTTAGATAAGTCACCGTTAGCAACAGCCGTCGTCACCTCAGCAATGTTGCGGACTTGTGCTGTTAAATTCCCGGCCATTGAGTTAACTGAATCCGTTAAATCTTTCCAGGTTCCTGCTACTTCCTGCACTTCAGCTTGCACGCCTAACTTCCCTTCCGTTCCCACTTCCCTAGCAACCCTGGTTACTTCCGATGCGAAGGAATTTAACTGGTCAACCATCGTGTTGACGGTATTTTTGAGTTCGAGAATTTCCCCTTTAACATCTACGGTAATTTTCTTAGATAAATCGCCCTTTGCCACAGCGGTTGTCACTTCAGCGATGTTCCGCACTTGTGCTGTCAAACTGCCTGCCATGAAGTTAACGCTATCCGTTAAATCCTTCCAAGTTCCGGCAACTCCTTTAACTTCTGCTTGACCGCCGAGTTTGCCTTCGGAACCCACTTCTCTCGCCACCCGCGTTACTTCCGATGCGAAGGAATTTAACTGATCTACCATGATGTTAATCGTGTTTTTCAGTTCGAGAATTTCACCTTTTACATCTACTGTAATTTTTTTAGATAAGTCACCATTTGCCACAGCCGTCGTCACGTCGGCAATGTTCCGTACTTGTGCGGTAAGATTGCCAGCCATTGAATTAACTGAATCCGTTAAATCTTTCCAGGTTCCTGCAACTCCCCGCACTTCAGCTTGCACCCCTAATTTGCCTTCCGTTCCTACTTCCCTAGCAACTCTGGTTACTTCAGATGCGAAGGAACTCAACTGATCCACCATGATGTTAATCGTGTTTTTCAGTTCGAGAATTTCGCCTTTAACATCTACTGTAATTTTTTTGGATAAATCGCCATTTGCCACTGCCGTTGTCACTTCGGCAATGTTACGCACTTGTGCTGTTAAATTCCCCGCCATCGAGTTAACTGAATCCGTTAAATCTTTCCAGGTTCCAGCAACTCCTTTAACTTCTGCTTGCACCCCTAATTTCCCTTCGGTTCCCACTTCCCTAGCTACCCGCGTTACTTCCGACGCAAAGGAGCTCAACTGGTCTACCATTGTGTTAACAATTTGCGCGGTTTGGAGGAATTCTCCTTTGAGGGGTCTGTCTTCTATTTCTAACGCGATAGTTTGCGATAAATCTCCTTTTGCTACGGCGCGAATTACTCTGGCGGTTTCAGAGGTTGGTTGCACTAAATCTGTAATTAGGGTATTGACAGAGTTTACGCTAGCTGCCCATGACCCCTCGGCGCTGCCGATGGTTGCCCGCTGGGCAATTTTGCCTTCTTTACCGACAACTGTGCCGATGCGATCGAGTTCGGCCGCCATTCTCTCATTGAGCTCGATAATGTCGTTAAGTTCGTCAGCAATTTTCCCCGCTAGACCGGTCTGGTCTATAGGCATCCGAACTGAAAAGTCCCCTTTTTTGACAGCTACTAAGGTTCTGAGTAACTGTTTGGCATAACCATTACTGGAATTGGCGCTTGTTATCTGTGCAGTTGACATGACCGTTACCTTTGACGAGTTTGAAGGGGAAGGGGGGAATATTTTTGAGATTATTGATATTATCCGACTAAAGCAGTGTCTGATTGCTTCTATCGAAAGATGGATGACAAATTGCTGTTTATCAGGTATTTTGTTATTGGTTATTTTATACTGGTTAGCAAACTCTTCTTGCTAACCAGTTAATTGTCGGGTGTCAGGAACAGGCTCGCAAGCCTGTTCCACCCTGTTCCACACAGAGTGAATTTTATTGTAAGGCGGGCAGGATGCCGGCCCTACAGATTATCAACTGCGATTATTTCCAATTTTGCCACGAACTATTGAAAATAGAAGTACCCGGAAAGGCGATCGGATTGGCATTTTGTTGCAACCGCAACTGCAACACTTCCAAGTTGGGCTCGCGGGACGGCAATTCGTCCACTAATTCATAAGGGAGAATCCCCTTTTCTAGGGAAAAAGCAGCCGTAACTCCCGCCGCCGCACCGGCAGACCATTCAAAAGAATGCACTCGATAAGCAGCGGCCGCTGTGTGGCTAACAGCAATACTTTTACCCGCCACTAACATATTGTCAATTTTCTGGGGAATCATTGCCCGCAGCGGAATTTGGAAGGGATAAGCTTGCCCTTGACCTTTGCGAGTACCTTCCCGTTCGGTATTTCCTGGTGCTTCCGGCGGACTGTTGGTCATGCAGGGGTGAAAGTCGATCGCATAATGACCGATACCCACAGAATCAGGATAAATCGTAGCGCGCGATCGCGATTTTGTATCCTCAACAGATTGACTTCCCACAGCCAAAGCCGGCGCATTCAAACCACCCACAGCTAACCACAAATTGCGATACTCTTCCTCCGACAAATTCTGGCGGTAAAAATCAGCCGTAAAGTCAGTGCGAGACATATCAACTTCCCACACCGTAAAACCTTGAGGCTGATTGAAACTCGGTCGCCCAATAATGCGCCGGCCCTCCCGCATATAAGGATATTTAGAAAGTCCGTGCACCGTCCCCATCGGCGAATCCAACCCGCTCAAAAAACGATTGTTTGGATTAGGCTTTTTGACTCCCTCTCCTAGCTGCGAGTCAGTAGTTCCTGTTACCAGCCAGTAGAAAAATCCTTTGGCATTTTCCTCTCCCTTTCGCAAAGTTTCGGTTCGCAAACCGCCCATCCATCCCCCCGGTTGCAGTTGACCTGCTGCCTCCAACTGCTCGCGAGAATAAATTAAATTATCCTGGGCAGAACCGGGACGATAGTCATTGCCCCAAGTCCAGTTTTGCATCGAAATATCCCCCGGATAAATCGGGAATTGCTTCGGGTCGGAAGGTCGCTTTTCATCCGGTCTCATGCTCCTGATTTGGCGGTAGGTGAAAACTAAGGGAAAGCTCGCCAATCTCTGCAATTCGTAGCTGTAGTAAGGAGCGTATTGTTGATAAAAAGACGGCATTTGATGCTGTTGCGGTTCCTTCGTTGCCTCCATCGCAAAGGTGTAGGTAAAACCTTGAGTGCAGTAAGCGTCGCCGGTGGGGCTGGCAGAAGAAGGTTCGAGAGGGGAACGCGGGTCAATTCCGAGGCGGTAGGGAACATCCGCAAGTCCGATCAATTCTCCTGTTTCAGTGGCATCTACCACATACCACTCAGCAGGTCTAGGTTTTGAATTTGACTGGTTAGGTGGTTTGGGAATAAACCGAATAATAGTTTTGTTAAATCGCGGAGAATTTTCGTAGCGATAGGCATCTTCGATCGTCTGAGAAAGAGTTTCGGTGTTGATTGGTGGCGTGTTGGCGGCGGGTTTGTGTTGAATGGCGATCGCACTTTTAATTTGTTGACCCCCTACCGCATTCCCCGCCACAGCAGGAGTAATTGCTAGTTCTTTAATAACTGTATTGGGAAACCATTTCAGCGTGCCTTTGCCTTTTTTAGCGGCATCCTGCAAGATGTTAAATAGAATTTTGTGACCGTCGTATGGCATAAAACACGAATAGCTAACCCAACAGCCTCCGGGATTTAGCCGGCCGTAATGTTCCTTGATCCGCTCCCGCAATTCTAGGTAGCCACGGGGGTAAAATAAGAGCGATCGCTGAGTATCTCTTTCATCGAGTGCGGAAGTTCCCTGGGAGGAAATTTGACCGCCTACCCAATCAGTAATTTCAGTGAGGCAAACTGTGCGCCCCGCCAGCAAACCTTCGTAAGCGGTAGCAGCCCCTGCGAGACCGCCGCCTGCTACTAGAATGTCGCAAGTTTCAGCAGTGTCGGGATTGCGGGGAGGTGCGGCAAATACTGGCGAAATGCTCCCCATCGCGGAAATTATGCCGAGGGTGAGGCTAAGGATCGATCGACCTTTGAGCAAAAATAGATACTGTCGAAGTTTCATCGGAGATTGTGGAATTAATTTTGACATAGCGCGAAAAACACTCATCCCATTTAAATGTTTATTTTGCAGTATACTGGTATTTCGCGCTGTTGTCAGGGAAAACTTTTTTAGAGAAGAGGCATTAATACCAGCAACAACTATTGAACAGCCGGATGAACCTTATGCTCAAGATAGTCAAATTTTTTAGGTTATTTATTCCTTTTGAGACTTTAACAATTACCACCAGTTTAACTTATTCGGAAGTTTTACGCAGGTTGGACGAAGTTGTTACTCCTCCCAAAGTTTTTAGAATAATTATACCCTTTTGTCAGCCCCCTGCGAAACCCTATGAAGGAACGATTGATGGCCAAACCTTCAAAATTAATCGCATCATCATCGGCAGACATTTATTGTTCCCAATTATACAAGGATATATACATAATCAACAGTTCGGTTGTTCCATCAGGATTAGGATGAGTTTACATACAACAGTTATAGGATTTCTGATTCTGTGGCTGTGGACAACTGGCAGTATTGGAATGTTTTCTTTATTTGCTTGGTTAGTCGAACCATCCGTGGGAGCCATATTTTTACCAATTTTAGGAATGTTTATTTTTGGCTGGCTTTTGTGCTTGATTCCATTTAAAATAGAGGCAAAAGCAGCTATAAAATTCTTGTCTATTCTCTTAACATAAAGTAATTGATTACGACCATATTTGAGCTGTATTATTAAAAACAATCGGGCTTCATTTGCAGTAAAAAAAAACTAAACTTTCCGGGATTACCCATGCGTAAAAACCAACTCAAACAAAAAATTAAACAAGGCGAAACAGTCCTCGGTTTATTTATGAACTGCGCTTATCCCGCATTCATGGAAATCTGCGGTCACGCTGGATTTGATTTCGCCGTTATCGATATGGAACACGGCCCCCTGAACCCGCTTGCTGCTGAAGATTTGTGTCGCGCCGCCGACTGCACCGGAATTGCACCGATTGTTCGTGTCCGCAAAAACGACGGGCCGCAAATTCAACGAGCTCTCGACATCGGCAGTGCAGGAGTTCAAGTACCTCAAATTGAAAGCAAAATCGATGCCGAAACCGCTGTCAAAAGTGCTAAATACAGTCCTCTGGGCACGCGAGGCCTTTCCTTTGCTACGCGGGCAGGACTTTACACCGCTGCAGGTACAAATATCACCGATCGACTCAACGAAGAATCCTTAGTTGTGATTCATGTCGAAGGCAAATGCGGCATCGACAACCTGGCAGAAATTGTTACTGTGCCAGAGGTGGACGTGATTTTTCTGGGGCCTTACGATTTGTCACAGTCGATCGGCATTCCCGGCCAAGTCCGCGATCCCCGAGTCATCGACATGATGCAAGAGGCAGTCCAAACCATCCGCAAAGCAGGCAAAGCCGCCGGTACTTTTGCCGAAAACCCCGAAATCGCCCAGCAGTGGATTGATGCTGGCGTTCAGTACGTCGCACTTGGGGTCGATGTTGGCGTTTTCCTGCGGGCCTGTCAGTCGCTGGTGAAAGCAGTCCATCGATTTTAGATTTTAGATTTTAGATTTTAGATTGGGGATTTTGGATTAAAAGAAGAACCAGCCCCCAATTCATCTTGTCGTCTTTACGATATCTTTGCAATTTTTGTAGTGTCTTTTACGACACATACAAAAATCCTGCGCTAGAGTAGAAGCATACACCTCCTCCAGGCAAAATTAGGGAGGGGAGCAAGGCTTCAGGGAGTAAAATCTATGAAAACCGTATTAGAATCCATTCATTTGGATTATGCCTTCATGTTTACTTTCAAAAAAGTAAACTCGATTAAGCTAGAAGGCTTCAAGGAATTTTTTGACGATATGCCTGTCGATCCGTATGTGAAAGGTAAGTATCGTTCGAGAAGATTATCGCGGTTTGCAGTCAACGGAAATGAGTTAGTTAAGCTACCTCACGGCTATTTGTATCAAAGCAAAACATACAATCCGCTAGTGGGTGATATCAGGCGGGAATTTGCCGAATTGGACGATCGGCTAATCGCCCTCGATAATTTCAAACAGATGATTTTTGCTTTTTTCGATTCCTGCAAAATTCACCCGGAAGCTGAAATCGGCATCCATCAAATCAGAACGACTTGTTCGCCAAACAATTTCGGCAACCCCGCACCGGAAGGCATTCACCAAGACGGTACTGACTTTATCGGGATTTTCTCGGTTGACAGAACTAATATTGTCGGCGGGGAAACGCATTTGTACTTGGCTAAAAAAGAGAAGCCTGTTTTTAATAAAATTCTGCAACCAGGAGAATTGCTGTTAGTTAACGACCACGAGTTTTTCCACTTTACTACACCGATTAAACCGGAATCTGAAGGAGTGGGAACCAGGGATGTCTTTGTGCTGACTTCTCCGAGTTTGCTTACCGATTGAGGATACAGTCTGGGACGAATAACCTAATGATGTAGGGTGCGCGCAGCGCACCTTACTTCGATTACCCATTACTGCATCCCACAGATCACCTTTTGGTTGCGCCCCTCCCCATTTCAATGATGGTTAATGCTTGGGAAAATCGATTCCTGAAATTGATATTCCTTCCATCTTCTGCACATATCGTCCTTGCGCCGCTACACATTCTGCCATTTTTTTAGCTTGTATGGGTTGACTCCTGGGATCGGGGGAGATACCTCTATACTCCCATGTACCGCGAATGTCGCCAGAGAATGCTTTTCCATTGTTTTTTAATACTAGCTCCGTGCCAGTTGCATCAATATAGTATTTCCCATTTTCAACAGACACGCTGCTAATTGTGATAGATTCGACTCCTTTGTAGGGATTTGCAGGGCCATCAACGATCTTGATGCAGATTCTATTGTTTTGATGTGCAATCTCTCTACGGGAGTTATTGAACATTGTTCCTTGAGCGTAGTAAGATCCTGTGGGTAGAATTGTAGAGCCTTGTTGATTACTTTGAGCAGAAGAAAATAATGAGATTGACAGAAGGATAGAACTAAAAATTAGTGTTTCGATCGCCAAAAATTTCATTTGCAACAAAACTCCATTAAAATTGTTTTTTCAGATTCTACACGATCGCAAATGCTCTATAAACTTCTCTAGAGTTCTTGCAAAAGTCAAATTCACCTCCAGCAAGTCCCCCCTTATTCAGGGGAGCAACAAGAATAATCTTGCTTCTTCCCCTGATTCAAGGGCAGGGTTGGGGTGGGTGCTTTGTGTTTTTACAAGAGTTCTAATCATGACTCAAGTCATTACTACAAACCTTTCGTTAGTAGTGAGGACTTTATTCGTCTTTCTGGCGTTTAGTCAATCATGACTCAAGTCCTGACTACAAACCTGCGTATTTTCCTAAAAAGCCAGGTTTATGCCTCTAGCAACTCACAGATAAATCTTATCGAAACTTCCGTTCAGACTCTTGAATCGGAACATCATTAATACTAGCTTCACGTCTTCGCATTAACCCATTTTCGGCAAATTCCCACTGTTCATTACCATAGGCGCGATACCAGTAGCCAGAATCATCGTGCCACTCATACTCAAATCGAACAGAAATCCGATTATCTGTAAAACTCCACAGTTCTTTCTTTAAACGGTAATCTAATTCCTTTGCCCATTTTCGTCTTAAAAAAGCCTTGATTTCTTCCCGTCCGCTGAAGAATTCGGCACGGTTTCGCCACTGAGAATCTTCCGTATAAGCTAAGGCTACTCGTTCTGGATCGCGGGTATTCCAGGCATCTTCAGCAGCTTGAACTTTGGCTTTAGCCGTTTCTAACGTAAAGGGCGGTAGAGGTGGTTTAGTTTCCATCAGCTTTGTTTTTTGTGATTATAAAATATCAGGTGCGGGATGCTCGCGCTACAGAGAGAGTTTTGGGAATTTGAGATCAATCCTCAGCATCGGGATCGATTCCCATTGCTCGCAGTCGATCGGCTAACTGGGTAATTTTTCGCTCTGCTTGTTCGGCTCTTTCCCGTTCTTGTTCGGCTCTTTCCCGTTCTTGTTCAGCTCTTTCCCGTTCTTGCTCGGTTCTAGCCCGCTCAATTTCAACTTGTTCGGAGCCAGTTAACAGCAAATTTCCCTGCGAATCCCACCACCGCAGCCAAAGCAATTCTTGATTTTGATAGCTTCCCTGCCACAGTCCCAATTCTACATCTAGTACAGGAATGGGATAGTGACCGCGTGCGTTTGGCTGCATCCTTTGATACACAAAATCTATCAGGTGATAGACTTCTAAATTGCCAGTTCTCATTTCATAAATGCCGTAGTAAGGAATGCGAATAATTCTCTCGTACACCCAAAACTTACCCGGTTTAGTGGTAGTACCGTCAGCGGCCACAGTCAAGGGAGTACGATCGCGCTCTTCCTCTCCATTACCGCTAGCAAATTCTAAAGCAATGAACGGAGCCATGTGTTCCCGCCAAAGTACATAAGAACGGCGAAAACCGTCAAGTGTTGCGGGTACATTCGGCACATAAAACCAATCCGGTGCTTCTGCGCCTCGCTCTGGCGGGTCAGTTTCTCGCCAGTAAATGCCGCAATCTTGCCCGATCGCATATTGTCCATCTGGATGCAGCCGCTCTACAACCGGCCCGATCGAATCTGTCAGAATGATGCTCTGAGGATGCTCCTGAAAATTTTTCACAAATGTACCGTCTTCGTCTGGCAATTGGGTATGATCGGGGAATGCAGGAGGCAGACCTGTAGCAGTTATTATCTCAGTCATCGTCTTTTCCGTGCAGTTATTGTTAATTGTACTGCGAAATTTTAGAGCAATCTGATTTGAAACTTTAGCTAATATTCGCTAATATGGAAAAGCGATCGTAAAAGGTAAGTCAAATGGTTGTCGCAATTTCTAAAGCGGGATTGGGTACAGGTGCGGCTTTCCTGTCAAACGTGACATGGGAGACTCTGGAAAAATTGGATGCTGATTTGGCAGACACTGGGGCGCGCTTAACTTATTTGGATGGGTGTTTAGAAATTATGGCCCCTTTATCTGATGCTCATGAAGAACCTAAAAATACTTTAGGTCAGGTTTTAGAAGTTTATATGCGGACGAAGGACATTCGTTTCTACGGACGCGGCAGTACAACCATCGGGATGAAGGAGTTGGGTGCACGGAAAGAACCGGACGAGTCTTATTGTTTGGGTACGCGCAAGTCGGTTCCAGATTTGGCGATCGAGGTAACAGTGACGAGTGGTGGAATTGATACGCTGGAAATCTATCGTCGTGTGGGAGTGCAGGAGGTTTGGTTTTGGGAGGATGGGGTAATTTCGGTTTATTGCTTGCGTTCTACGGGATATGAGTTGGTGAGTAAGAGCGAACTTTTGCCGGAGTTGGATTTGCGATCGATCGAGTTTTATTCGCGGATGGCGGATCAATATGATGCGGTGAATGCTTTTATGCGATCGATGTAGAAGTTGAGAAGTGCTACTATATAAACTGATTGATGCAGGTGAAGTTACAAGACACAATAAAGCCCCCTTAAGAAAACCAAACACAACAACTGCTGGCATTCAAACAAGCTTTTAATTAGGGCTTGCTGAATAATCGATCGCACATCAAGAATAAGAGCGATCGATATCTTCAAGCCGAGTTAAATATA
>NZ_JAUBPI010000213.1:0-1670 GCF_036700645.1 Microcoleus sp. S36b_A4
AGGGCTTGCTGAATATATCGCCCGCGTGTTACGTGGCCTGGGTTATTTGATCGCGCGCTCAATAGTAAAGTGCAAGATAAACAGGTAGAATAGGTCAAAAGCCCTGCATCACCACCTGCGATCGTGTACAGAAAAGCTGAGCTTGCTCCCCTCCCAGCCTTAGACTTTGAACTAGCCAACGGGTCTAAATTGTCAGCGGACAACCGTTGGGTAAAAATGGCCAAAATAATCCCGTGGTCTGAATTTGAATCAGAATATGCGGCCAATTTCCCCACAGCGCATGGTGCACCAGCCAAATCGTTTAGGATGGCATTGGGGGCATTAATTATTAAAGAAAAATTAGGAATTAGCGATCGCGAAACAGTAGAACAGATCCGGGAAAACCCCTATCTACAATACTTCATCGGTCAATCAAGCTACAGCAATGAACTCGCATTTGACCCATCTTTATTAGTACACTTTCGCCAAAGAATTAGTCCCAACCTAATTAATAAAGTGAACGAACGCATGGTCGAAAAAATGCGAGAAATCACGCCAGTCCCTCCCGAAAAAAAAAAGGATTCGGAGGGAAAAAATGAGTCACCCAATCGCGGAAAATTAATCATAGATGCAACCTGTGCCCCAGCCGATATTAGTTATCCGACCGACTTAGGACTATTAAACAGAGCCAGAGTTCATACAGAAAAAATCATAGACATCCTGTATAAACAAATCAAAGAAAAAATCCATAAAAAACCAAGAACCTACCGTAATTTAGCAAGAAAAGACTACTTAGCAGTAGCGAAACAAAGACGACCCACTCGCAAGAAAAGAAGACAGGCAATTAAAAAACAACTTCAATACATCAAAAGAAACCAGGCTCATATTGAACAGTTAATCGATTCAGGTGCGACCCTAGGATGTCTGAATAAAAAGCAATATAAAACCTTGCTAGTCCTCACAGAAGTAGCTCGCCAACAGCAATGGTTATTTGACAACAATAAACAGAGTATTGAGGATAGAATAGTAAGTTTAAGCCAACCCCACATCCGTCCGATAGTCAGAGGAAAAGCCGGAAAAAGCGTAGAGTTTGGAGCAAAACTATCAGCCAGTTGCTTTGAAGGATATGTATTTTTAAACAGGATGAGCTGGGATAATTTTAACGAATCAGGAGACTTAAAAGCCCAAGTAGAAGCTTATTATAGATTCACAGGATACTATCCAGAGTCAGTTCATGCAGATCGAATTTATCGAACAAGAGAGAACCGAGCTTGGTGTAAAGAAAGAGGAATTAGAATCAGTGGGCCTCCTTTAGGAAGACCGCCAGCAAACGTCAGTAAAGAAAAAAAGAAGCAAGCCGCAGATGATGAAAGAATTAGAAATGCGATAGAGGGCAAATTTGGACAAGGTAAACGAAGATTCGGCCTGAATCGAGTAATGGCTAAACTCGATAATACATCTGGTACGGTTATTGCAATTACTTTTTTGGTAATGAACCTTGCTACCTGGTGGCGCCGGGTTTTTTGTGTGTTTTTATGTCTATTTGGAAAAACAACACCTGTTTTTGCGTGGAAGATAATCTACAATTATAATTGGGATGAATCGATACAGAAAAAACTTATATTTAACTCGGCTTGAAGATATCGATCGCTCTTATTCTTGATGTGCGATCGATTATTCAGCAAGCCCTA
>NZ_JAUBPI010000023.1:0-81243 GCF_036700645.1 Microcoleus sp. S36b_A4
AGCTGGATGCACGGAAACTGGCACGTCCAGTTCTAACTGAGAGGTGCTGGGGATAATACCCCACATCGACTCAACCAGGGCGGGGACTCTTGACAACGCGCCTACAGAAACCTGACAGATGAAAGCCGATAGAATTAATTTGTGTTTATCTGCTGTTTAAAAAAACATTCATATTGTTGACGGTAGATTCGGAATCTATTACTTTTATATCGTGATTAAAGCAAGTTACTTAGATTGGGATTTTGCAACCGCAGATGTCAGCAGATAAACACAGATGAACACCGATGGGATTTATCTGTGTTTATCTGCTGTTTAAACAAATCTTCATCTCTCTCACTCACGAATTTTGAAAGATCCATTTTTGGTCGCCGATCACAATTTCGCAGCCATTTGGCAGCCAAAAAGGCTCGTTAGCAGCCAGCCTCTGCCCACCCACAAAAGTGCCGTTGGAACTGCCGCTATCGACAAGCTGATACCGCTGTTTGCCAAGTTCGTCAGTGGCGCGGCGGATTTGAGCGTGGTAGCGCGAACTTTGCGGATCTTGTAATACTAAAGTGTTGGTTGGTTCGCGTCCAATTGTAAAGGGATTGGCCGTTAGGGCGATCGCCTCTCCAGAAAGTTTGTAGATTAAATATGCGGTTGTTTTGCGATCGCTGCTTGCGAGTACCGTTGGTGCAAGTTGGGGAGGATTTCTCCCAGGAGGGAGACTGTTTTGAGCAAGTTGTTGTGTCAGTTGTTGTAAATCTCGATCGAACCCTGCTGCTGTGTCTGAAGCTGGAAGACTCGCAGGAGAATTACCTGAAATTAAGTTTAACTGCTGTACGGGAGATTGAGGAACAATCGGACGGCCTGCTTCGGCAATTCTCATTTGCAGGGCGGCGGCATTTTCTGCTTCCTGTCGGGCACTCATTCCCTCAACTTGGCGAATAACTCCGTTGGTTTCGGGAAAGCTGACATCGCCAATTCGCACGTCTTCTAAGTTAAAACCTAGGGTATAAAAATCTTGGACGCGATCGAGCAAATTTTGGCGCAGCAACAGCCGTCCTTGACTAATAAGCTGTTGTAGGGGTATTTGCCCGATCGCTAATCCCATACAATCCTTAACTGCACTTGCTAAAACAGCTATAGGATCGGACAATTCCAAAGCAACCCGTTTCGGCTCTATAACTTGATAAATAACGGTCAGAGTGGCATCAATTAAAAATCGATCCTTAGACAAAAAATCTCCGTGCGACTGTACGTCCAAATTGCGGAGTTTGGTGTCTACGAGGACAATTTGAGACTGTTCCAGCAGGGGAAGGGCAAAGCTGAAATGTCGCCCGGGTTTTAGGGTACGCACGGCGCGGCCGTTTTTGACCAACAAACCCGTGTAACCCGCCCCTATAAAGTCCATACTAAACCCGGCCCAGCGTTCTGGAGTTATCGTTTGAATCAGGGGAGAAGCGTTGTTCATGGGAGGGAGTTGAGGGAGGGGAGATTCTATTTTTAGGGTAACAAATTGCTGGGGGCGAGCGATCGGGCGGTGTGCCGGTTCCGCAACCTCTATTCTATACTTCTGGACTCCCCCCGATTCAGGCCGGACTGGATCTAGCTTGCATCTAGTTGATGGTGGGGGCGATCAAAATACTGTTCGTAGGGTGCGTCTGATCCTTCAAACCTGTTGAAATTGAAATAATTAATGTCTAAGGCACCCTACCATTTGGTTTAACGGTGACTAAAGGTCAGTGATTTATTGGCTATACTTAAGGCATCATGCTAGTTAGTAAGTCAGATGAATACGATCGCGATCGCCCTTTCTGATGAGCGACTCCTGAAGTTACAAAAACTCGCCAACGACTTGAATGTATCGATAGAAGAATTAGTTTTAATAGGCATAGAAAACTTACTCCTCCCGCGAACTAAATGCAGAAAGCGATCGCCCATTGATAGAGTTTCAGTGCTACACTAAAATTACAGCATTGTTCGGTGGCAATTGCGTGATACCCTACTTGCACGAGGAAAATATATGGTAACTACGCTCGAAATTGACAACAATCTCCTTCAAGAAGCCCTTGATTTGAGTAACCATCCAACACCTACTACATTAATCGAAGCAGCTTTACGCGAGTACATTCAACGTCGCAAACAACTAAAAGTAATGGAATTGTTTGGTACTGTTGACTACGATGAAGATTATAACTACAAGCAACAGCGACAAACTTTATGAATGTTCTTGTTGATAGTTCCGTTTGGTCGTTGGCCTTGCGGCGCAACACAACAAATGATGCGATCGCTATTGTTAATGTACTGCGTGATTTGATTGCAGATGGACGAGTTGTTTTACTGGGGGCGATTCGTCAGGAGGTACTTTCTGGCGTACGCTACAAGGAACAGTTTGCTCGATTGCGAGAGTATCTTCGTGCTTTTCCTGATTTAGAGCTAACAACTGAAGATTATGAGTTAGCCGCAGAGTTTTTCAATACCTGTCGCAGTAATGGCGTTCAGGGATCAAATACTGATTTTCTGTTATGTGCCGTTGCTCATCGTCGCGGCTACACCATTTTCACTACTGATAAAGATTTTGAGAATTTCCGATCGCACATTCCTGTCGTATTACTATAAGGGTGATTTCTCAGTTTATATCTTAACTTAGGGATGCCGATCACACTTTTGGATTTGAGATGTCCTAGAGGCGATCGCACTTTCGGAAAAAGAACAATTGTACACCCAAGACATGATCAGACTGCTTTGAGCTATTGCGTTACAGGCTTCAAATCGATGTCATCGTTGGAAGTCAGTATTTTATATAAATGACAGGGGATGCCCGCTGCAATCAAAGTTTCCAGAGCGCGATCGAGCTTTGACGAGTCCTCGTAGATACCGACACTGAAAGTATCATCGCACTTTGGGAAAAAAGACCATCGCTCCTAAGAATAAAAGGGGCGATACCACTACATTTCAAAATCCAATAGGTGATGGTGGCACATCAGGCAACAAAGGAGGAGAAGGTTCTGGAGGTTGCCCTGGTGTATTTACAGTCCCAGGACTCTCAAGAAGTGGTTGATTAGGCAACAAAAGCCTTGCAGTTGTGATACTGGAAGCCGGAACATTATTCAGTTGGGCTAATGGTTCACCTGTACTTCTAAGACTAAGTAAGGTAAAAGCACTTGTCGATTCAATTAAAATATCACTGATACTTACACCTGCTGGTACTTGGATGAAATCGCTCCCATTTCCAAAGTCGGTGATGATATCTAAACCCCCACCTGTTGACAGTACAAATCTATCGTTTCCCTGTCCGCCTGTGAGGGTATCATTTCCCTGATCGCCTGAGAGAAAATCATCTCCTGCATCGCCAAAGAGTTGATCGTTGCCTTTGCCACCAAATAAACTGTCGTTTCCGTCTCCGCCTCTAATGATATCTTCATTGGCATCGCCTCGGATAGAGTCGTTGCCACTTCCTCCATCTAACTGATCGTTATCTTTGCCACCTATGAGCGTATCGTTACCAGCACCGCCGGAAATGCTATCTTGACCGTCGTTTCCCAGAATTAGTTCGCTGTCGGCAGACCCTATTACTGTATCATTGCCGCCGAGAACCCACACGCCACCTGGAATATTTGTTAGTTGTCCGGGGGATAGGGTGATAGATTCAGACGTGTTATCGCCGAGTAAGCGAATAAGACCATTATTATTGGTAAATGTTAATGTCATTTTTCTTCGCTCCTAAATGTTAAGTAACTAGAGATTGAGAGTTTTTAAATGGGATACAGTTAATATTGAAACCTAGCAATTAAACTGCATTTTTAAATTAACTACATCAACACTAATTGCTTAAATCTGCACCACCTACCGCATTATTCTCAAAAGGATTACGAGGAAAAAGAGCATAAAGGTCTGCATCTATTTTCTTGTTGTCGAAATATGTATCTGACCCCGGAACTGCTCCATTATAACTATACCTTGCTGTCGTACTAAAATAAAGTTGCAGCCAGTTATAATTATCAGGACTGAAAGTTTTAATGTCTGCTTTAACTTGACCTTTTATTTTCCAATATCCAGTTTCAAAAAATTTTCCAGTATCATTATTAGGGCTTAAACGATTAAGTATTTGTAACCAATTCCAATTGTCTTTATAAGGACCATAGTTGTCAATACTAAGAAACTTTGTTCCTGGGTTGTTAGTTTTCAAATTGATTTCTCCTCCGAAGTTAAAAATAGGGTTAGGAGCAATACCAACATTAACTTTACCACCATCAATTACAGTTGAGTTTGACCCAAGTCTGTCAACGACTTCTAATGTCCACTGCTCGGGATTTACAAAATCTCCGTTTCTTACTCCTAGCCATGATGTTAATGGAGGCACAGCATCTGTTGTCTTATTTCCTAAACTTTTACTATAGCCAAAGACTGTATAAGGATTAAGCAACCCGAAAATATCCTTTTTGAAATTATTATAATTTATAGTTAATTCAAAATTAATTACTTCGCCCTCAACAGGATTTGAATCAGACATATAGAATTTAGCATATGTTTGCCATTTAGCTAATTCCAAACCGAACTGATTGGATGCAACTGATGTAGCTGCATCGGTAGGTGTTTCAACAATAGTTTTATAATTTACAGATAGCTCTAAATCAATCTTTTGATTATTTAGCGTTATGGTCAATATATCGTCCTCACTCTTCAACCCCTGAAGCTCACCCTCACTCAACTCCTTCCCCTGAACAACCGCCGCAAAAATCGCCCCCTCATCTCCCGGTGAATCCGTAACATTCAACCGCGAATCAACAGAGTGCCCGATTTCTTCCAGCAACACATCCGCAACCGCCGCCGGATTCGCCGCATTCTGAGCCAAAAATTCCTTAGATAAATAAATCGTATCCGTCGCCCCAGCAAAACCCCCATTTGCCCCGCCAATCTCAGCAGACGAGACAACCTTCATCGGCGGGATATCACTAAAATCTCCCTGAAACCATCCTTCAGCTAAGGCTTTCGCACCCGCAGCATCCCAGTTTTCCCCAAAAGCCAAATTCATCTTCGCCACGAAATCTGGCCCGGCCGCAAACTTACTTAAATCCCCATAAACCTCGGACATCGCCTGACCTGTTAGCAAATCGACAGAGCTATCCGTTAAACTGCTGTTGGAGTCGCCGATCGCCCCATTAGCCATCCGGGTTAGCAAATCGTCAGGCAAGATCATATTGTCATAGGCTTCTGGCGTTAAAGTCGGGATATTAACTTCCTGACTAGCACCCCCGGTTAGGACGCGGTTAGCATCTAGCTGCGGGATAATAGCCTTAGTCGGTTCTAGGCTGGCATTCCAAGGGGCGATCGCACTTTCGTTATTAAATTCAGGCGTGAAAAAATTAGACACGTTATTCTCCCGTGTTGATTAGAGACAAGTACATAGACTTGCCCTGTGTTTGCTTAGATTAAATAAACTGTTTGTTGTAAAAGCCGATCAGCCGATCACGCCCATTGTTGAATCTGAGTATTCCTACTCGGCGTCACACCGCCCCAACAAACTCAACTATATCTGATGTATATAACAATACACTAAGCACAGCTAGCATACAACTAACAAACGCTAGCAGTTTCGGTTATGCTGACGTTAGCCACATCTCAACACACCCAAAAATGGCCTCAAAGGAAGACTTATTTGCCGAAGCAGCGAAACACTGGGACTTAGAAAGACTGTACCAAGCTTTTGCAGAAGCTAAACGGCAAATCTCTCCTCGATCGCGAAGGGGACTAACAGAAACAGAAAAACTTTACCTGCGAGGATTGCTTTCCGGTTGCAGTCCCGCTGAAATAGCCCGCCAACTGTTTCAGAGTTCCAAAAGTGCAGAGGTTTATTTATGTAAAACTTTATACCAATATGTTAAAAAAATCGCAGATGTACCTAACGAACCTGTAGGAAATTGGCGCAATATTTGCGATCGGCTAGAAGAAGCCGGATATAAAACTCAGTCTGCTCCTGAATTTAAAATAAATAATTCTATACCTACAGAAGCATTCGTAAAAATAGTTGGTATCGGTGTGATTGAGAAAAATACAATATCAATGGATATCAACATCCAATTAACATTTCCCTCAACTTCAGAAGCTCCAAAAACAGAAGATTTGGATAAAGATGGTTAGATGGGCGATCGCCCCTCAACAAACCAATCTAACTCAAGGGCGATCGCCTACAATAGAATCAACACTCCTCATCTCAAACACCATGCAAATTGTTTTGCCACCTGAAGTCGAAGCCCTCGTGCAGCGCCAACTCAGCAGCGGCAAATACAACAGCGCGATCGACGTTATCCTTGCAGCCATTAAACTACTCGAACAACAGCAAGATATTTATCAAGGACGACTGCAAGAACTCCAACAAGACGCACTGATTGGCCAGCAAGCATCCCAACGCGGTGAAGTCGTAGACGGTGCAACCGCAATGGTACAAATTCGAGCTAATTTGCGATCGCGTTACAGTTCAAAAGAAACATGAGTCCAAAATTTCGCCTCACTCAACCCGCAATCCAAGACATTGAGCAAATTGCAGACTACATCGCTAGTCGATCGGGACTCGATCGAGCCGATCGCTTTTTAAGCAATCTTGACGCTAAATTCGCCAAAATTGCTCAATTTCCCAATATTGGACGACAAAGACACGAAATTTTACCATAGCTTCGCAGCCTCTCCATAGACAACTATCTCATCCTCTATATGCCGAGCGGACAGGATGTAGAGATTTTGCGAGTTGTCAGTGGTTATCGAGATTTATCCGCCCTCTTCGCCGATGCTGATGATTGAATTTAACTAAACAACGATCGCCCTTTCATTCACCTCACCAAAAAAGCCGCACACTCAACATGAGAAGTCTGAGGAAAGAAATCCGCCGGCTGCACTCGCGCTAACTTATAATCCCCATTTTCGCACAAAATCTTGAGGTCGCGAGCCAAAGTAGCAGGCTTGCAGCTAACATAAACAATGCGATTTGGTTTGATTTCCTTGATAGCTTCCAAAACCGTGCGATCGCACCCTTTCCTCGGTGGATCTAACAGCACAATATCCGGTGTCAATCCCAAGGAAGGCAGCAAACTCTCTACAGTTCCCACCTGAAACTCGACATTTCTCACGTCATTTAACTCACCATTTAATGTGGCTTGTTCTATCGCCGCTGATTGCACTTCTAAACCTATGGCTATTTTTACTTGTTTTGCCAGGGGTAAAGTAAAAGTACCAATACCGCAGTAAGCGTCAATTAAAACCTCGTTTCCCTGCAAATTCAATTCCCCTACCATCACCTCTAACAACGCTTCAGCCGCCTCTGTATTTACCTGGAAAAAAGTATCGGCTCTTAGCTGAAAATTCATCCCAGCAAATCTTTCTCGTAGATAAGAACGACCCGCAATGCAGCGAGTTTCTGCACCAAAAATCACATTAGTTTGAGCGGGGTTTATATTCAAACAAACACCTACCAGTTGAGGATATTGTTTCAGCCACTCTGATGCTTGCTCTTCGAGTCCCGGCAACTCTCCAGTGCGAACTATTAAAGTTAGCAGCATCTCGCCCGTGCGCCGTCCGATCCGCAAGGACAAGTGACGCAATTCTCCTGTATGTTTCTTTTCGTCGTAGACTTGCCAATCCCGCCAGTGGATGTCTTCTTTGACTTCTTTTAACAAAGGATTGAGGCGCGGGTCTTGCACCGGACACTGATTTAGATTGACTAATTTGTGAGTGCTTTTTTGATAGTAACCTGCTTGGACTTGACCTGTTCCAGATATTGCCACAGGATAAGTCGCTTTGTTGCGGTATCCCAAAAATTGAGGAAATCCCTCGATTTTTCCAGTTAAAATTTCATCTACTTGCAGATTGCTAAATCCGCCAATCCTTTCTAAGGCTTGAATGATTTGATTTTGCTTGGCTGCAAGCTGATATTGATAATCTACGTGCTGCCACTGACAGCCACCGCACTTGTCGGCGACAATGCAGTTAGCTCGAATGCGGTGTTGGGAGGCTTCCAAAAGTGTGTCCAGCTTGCCTGTAGCATAGGTAGATTTGACTTGCACGAGGCGGACAAGGACTCGATCGCCCGTCACGGTATCGGGCACAAACACTACTAACTCACCAAAACGACCAACTCCGTCGCCGGTGTCTGTCAAGTCGGTAATCTCTATCTCAATCAGTTGACCTTGCTGGCAAGGGTTTGCCAATTTCGTCGAGTTTGGGGTGGGGAATTTAGATTTGGTCACAAGTAGTCGTGGTAGGATTTGATATGGTAATGCAATATCGCTCTCTCTTTCCTGAGATAAGTCGTAGCGAAGCGGGGTGTAAGCCATCGCACTCAAACTCAATTGCAGGCTGTCTTCCTGCTGCTGAAAGTCTTGGTGCTAAAGCCAAGCTTCGACCTGCAAGTCAAGCCTGCCGTGAGTTGCCCCGATCGAGCCTGTGCGATATGCTGTTGGGGCGAGCTAGCAAAAACTCGTTAAACAGTCAAAGTGTCTGCCGACATCAAAACTCTCAATCGCAGTTTTTGAGTTTTTCCCGCAGTACCCTGGAACACAGGGAAACGGGCTTGAACATCAAGCATAACGTTTGCGGAGATTTACCCGCTACTTCTAATGTTGATAAATGTTAGAAGCAAAGTAAATCGCCCAACCCAGAATCTCATCTTTAACGGATGAGAATGTCAATTAATCTTACTCTCAAATATCCTCAATTTTTTTGAATAACAATGAGCGTAGTTAGCCAACTAATTCTCCAAGCCGACGACGAACTTCGCTATCCCAGTACCGGCGAACTTCAAAGCATCAAAGATTTTTTTAAAACCGGAGAACAGCGGGTGCGTATTGCTACTGCGCTGTCTGACAGTGAGAGGAAAATTGTTGAAGAAGCTAGTAAAAAACTCTGGAAAAAACGACCTGATTTTATCTCTCCTGGGGGCAATGCTTACGGCCAGCGCGAACGGGCTTTGTGTCTGCGCGACTACGGCTGGTACTTGCGCCTGATTACCTACGGTATCTTGGCGGGTGACAAAGAGCCGATCGAAAGCATCGGTTTGATTGGCGTTCGGGAAATGTATAATTCTCTCGGCGTCCCTGTTCCTGGCATGGTCGAAGCTATCCGCTGTTTGAAGGAAGCTTCTTTGGCTTTGCTCAATCAGGAGGATGCTAAGGAAGCAGCTCCTTATTTTGATTATATCGCTCAAGCAATGTCTTAATTGCTTTGGTGATTGCTTTCATGAATGTGGCGGAGCATTCGCGGGTGATTTTTGGGGTGATTTTATCTCGCAATTGCTCGCAAATGTTTCGCTTCTGTTTTTGGAAAGGAAATCTGCCTCATTTTTGCTAGGAAGCAATGCAGTTTAAGCTTTCCCAGATGTTGAGTTCGTGTTGTCTTTCAATGCACATTTGAATTAAAAAGTCAAGTGTTTTTGGGAGAGATTGTTTTTTGAATTTCCGGCTGTCGTACTGAATGGATGTTTTGAGCTGCGAGAGTTCTCCAAGGGTGGGGCTGGTTTGGATATGATGGGCGATCGCATTTTGCCATTCTTCCAGCCTGCGGTAGCTGACAAACAGGCCGCCTCTATCCCGATGGTGGACGAAAACCACGAAAGCCCATGATTCGACTCGCTTAATCAGGTTTTGGCTGATTTTGAGCAGTTGGGCGATCGACCTGACGGTGATGCGGAGCTTTTTCGAGGGTTGGATGCGGCGAAATAGTGGTGTCATAGCTGTCTATCTACTTTGTTCCAACATTGTAACATAAGATAGTCAACTTGCAAACTTAAAAAATGAAACTAGAAAGTCAGGCGTGATAGCTTAGCTTTATGCAGATAGGTGATGACTGATGGTTGTAGCAGAAGCTAGGCGAGAAAAAGAATACTTGAGACGCAGATTTACTGATACCGGGCTGCGGCGGTTGGGTAAATTCCTGCGATCGTGGCGCGAAGCTAGGGGGTGGAGCGTTCACGAACTGAGTGAAAAGACCAAGCAGCATGAGGCTCAATTTTATAATATAGGGGGAGAGCCTTTGCCGAAAGTTTTGGGGGTCAGCATTGCAGGCATTTCGAGAATCGAAAATGGCTATTACAACAAGCCTGCACCCGATCTTTTGTGGCTGTTCCTCGATGTTCTCGAACCAGTTCACCCGGTTGAAAAGCGGTTGCTTACTCTAGAAGACTTACTGTTGATCGGAACTGAATTTTGGAACCCAAACGTCGAGGCGTAGGATTGACTTAATAGTTAAATTGGATCTGTAAAATGCCGGGATTTCTTGACTTTAAGGCTGTCGTCGATCGGGAAAAACTGCGCCCTGTGCGATTTACGGATACGGGACGCGGTAGATTGGGCAAACTTCTGAAAGCAGCTAGAGAGATTCGGGGCTGGTCAATTATTGAAACAGAAATGGTCACAAAAGAATACGAGGCCGCTCTGTTTCGGACAGCCGGAGCTCCTGTACCAAAAGATGTCGGTATTAGTAATGCTACTGTTAGTCGCTACGAACGCGGGAAGTTAGAAAGTTTGGATTGGCGATCGCTCTCTCTGTTATGCTTTGTCCTCAAGCCGATCGATCCGGTGACAGGGGAAGCCCTCGAACCGACAAATGCTTTATATATCGCGTGCGAACATCCCCCATACAACGATGCGAAGCTCTATGACTAGATTATTTGCAGATAGGTAATGTCAGGACTCTCTAACAAAGCTGTGGTAGACAAAGAGCAGGAATTGCGTCCCGTTCGCTTCACGGAAACGGGGCGGATGCGTTTGGGGAAGATTTTAAAAGCAGCAAGACAGACAACAGGTTGGTCTGTCAGCGAAACAGAGTTCAAAACAAAGGGATATGAAGAGGCGCTGTTCACAGCTACAAATCAACCCGTACCCAAAGATGTCGGTATCAGTGCCGCAACAGTCAACCGTTACGAACGTGGGAAGCTAGATAATTTGGATTGGCGATCGCTCTCTCTGTTATGCTTTGTCCTCAAGCCGATCGATCCGGTGACTGGGGAAGCCCTCGAACCGACAAATGCGCTTTATATCGCTTGCGAACATCCGCCGTATAATGACGCGAAGCTTTACGAGTAGTTGATTGCTGACATCGGGACTGATGCAACCAAATTATTGAGATTGGGAGTTTTGAACCGCAGATATTAGCGGATGAACACAGATGAACGCTGATGTCTTTTGATCTGTGTTGATCTGCGGTGATTGATTACCGATCGCCCTTTTGTTTAGCAATTAAAGCTTTAGCTTGCTGCCACAGAGATTCTAACTCTTCTGGGGCATAATCTGACAAAGGTCGATCGCACGCAGCCTCCACCTTCGCAAACCGCTGCACAAAGCGATCGTTTGTTCCTTGCAAAGCAGCCGACGGATCTAAATCGTACCAGCGAGCTAATTGAATCAACACAAACATAATATCTCCCAATTCTGACTGCTGCGCTGCCTTATCCTCGTGTTTGAGAGCGTGTTCAAATTCTGCCATTTCTTCGTGAAATTTATCCCAAACGCCCTCTACACTGTCCCAATCAAAACTCACTTCCGCAGCTTTTTGAGAGATTTTCATCCCGGCGGTTATCGGCGGCAAAGTGCTGGCATAACGGCTCATTTTCGAGGCTAAAGTTGGCGGCTTTTCCGCAGTTGTGCCTTTTTCTGCTGCTTTGATTTTTTCCCAGTTTTCGTTGACTTCATCCACACTGTTGAGTTCGACATCGCCGAAGACGTGGGGATGTCGCCGAATTAGTTTTTCTGTGATGCCCGCAGCTATTTCGGCGAAGGTAAATTGATTGGATTCGCTGGCAATTTGAGCTTGCAGAATTACCTGTAACAGTAAGTCGCCCAATTCTTCGATAATCGCATCTTTATCTCCTTTGCGAATCGCGTCGGCGGTTTCATAAGATTCTTCGATGATGTGAGGAATTAGAGTTTGGGGAGTTTGGGCTAAGTCCCAAGGACATCCGCCGTCTGGCGATCGCAATTTAGCCACAACTTCTATAAGTTCTGCGAGTGCTGTGAGCGATCGACTTTCAGAATTAGACATAATAATTTACCTTTTATATCAACCGCCAAGACGGTTATAACGTTGTTAAGAGATCCAACCATTGATTGTATTACTTCTTCTTCCTTCTTCCTTCTTCCTTCTTCCTAACATCCGTTACATCCGTTACATCCGTGGAGCGAATCCGTTGCCGAACTTCCTTCTTCCTTCTGCTGATTGTATTACTTCTTCCTTCTTCCTTCTTCCTTCTTCCTTCTTCCTTCCGCTATGGATTTGCTAGATGTGCGAGTGGGAGCTTTGATTTTGGGCCTCTTAATTGTCTTAGGAGGCCGCAACCCGCTCAATCCTTTCTTTTTGAATCTTTTGTAAGCCGAGCCGCCCCAATCGCTTAGATAGTGGCTCATAGCGCCTAATTCTAGACCGATGTAAACGGCTAAAATTTCGATGCGGTGTTCCCAGATCGATCGCCCGTAACTCAAAACCACATCCTGCCAATTCCCGCCTAAGTTCCCGGCTTTTTCGGCAATTGCCAATCCCAACATTCCGAAAACCGCGATCCAGATAGCGAGGTACAAGATTCGCAAAGCAGTGCCGATCAGAGGGCCGTGGGACAAAAAAGAGCGGTGGCGCAGGCTTTTTTGGTACGGGAGCCAAATGGGTTTGAACCATCCCCAGCGCTGATACTGGCACGAGTAGATATCCAAGTCGGGGCCAAACATCAGCCCGCCGAATAAGAAACTGCCGGAAACGAGCAAAGTCAGGTTGCTGCTCTGAGTCTGGCCAAAGGTGAGGGCTGCCACGAAGGGCAAACTCCACATGGTTATTTGATCGTGGGTGCGGCCAGAGGGCATTTAAAGTTTAGGATTTTTTTTACTTGATCTTTCTGAGTTACTGTGATATGATAAATCCCGGTGAGTGCAATTGGGTGATTAGCTCAGTGGTAGAGCGCCTGCTTTACACGCAGGATGCCGTAGGTTCAAATCCTACATTACCCATCCGATAACTCAATATCAACAGTTTCAGCCGTTTTTAGCCGTCAAGCCGAGAACGGCTGTTGCTGTTTAGGGTTGACTGTTGAATTTGGTGACGACTCAATTTAACATTCTGTGGCGGATGTCTCAAAAGTTGGCACCCAATGCTAGAAAATTAATTTATTGATTTTCTTTTTTAGAACCCTGTATATGAAGCCTAAAATAACTAGCCCGATCGCTTGGCAGCAAGCTGAACTGCTCATGCAGCCAGCGATGATCCGAGTGCTCGACAACATCCGCAAACAATTAGAGGAGTCAGTTTGGACGGGTACTTATCAAGAAGTGCAGATTCCCATTCCTGGCTATCAACTAATTTTAGAGCTTCAAGGCGAGCAAAGATGTATCGATATTTGGGAACTTTGCTATCGAGTCTGCTTTGTCAACTACCAGCCCGCCCACAGTCAAATCCAAAGCCAAGAAGTTGTAATTGATACTAGCTTGATTGATGATGAGACTGGCGATGTAGATTGGAATCGGCTTGATGCTAAAGCCAGCCAATTAATCCAAGAAATATTCACCAATTTGGGCAAATAGTCAGTTGTCAGTTGTCAGTTGAGAGTTGTCAGTTGAGAGTTGTCAGTCAACAGCCATCAGTCAACAGTCATCAGTCAACAGTCATCAGTCAACAGTCAACAGCCATCAGTCAACAGTCATCAGTCAACAGTCAACAGTCAACAGTCAATAGTCATCAGTCAACAGCCAACAGTCAACAGCCAACAGTCAACAGTCAACAAAATCTTATGATTCAAGAATTGCACGACATTCAAGCAGCGGCCGGTGCTACTTTTGTAGAGTTAACAACCAAAGAAATTGTGCCAGTCAGTTTTGGTAACGACGCAGAAGCGATCGCAGCAACTAAACAAGGTGCGGCTTTGTACGATCGCACTCACTGGGGACGCATTCAAATCTCAGACAGCGATCGCCTGCGGTTCTTGCACAATCAAAGTACCAATAACTTTAATATACTCAAACCCGGTCAAGGTTGCGACACCGTTTTTGTGACTTCCACCGCCCGGACGATCGATCTCGCCACCGCTTATTCTACAGAAGATGCCGTACTGCTGTTAGTTTCGCCCAACCGCCGCCGCCAACTGCTGGAATTGCTAGATCGCTATATTTTCCCAATGGATCGCGTCGAGTTAACAGATTTAACCGATACAACTGTTGCTTTCAGTTTCCTCGGCCCGGAAAGCACTCAACTATTAGAAAAAATAGGAGTTACCGAACTCGAAAATCAACCTTACGCTACTCACAAATTGATAAAAACCCCCCCTCTTTCCCCCCCTTACCAAGGGGGGGATGAAGGGGGGGTTCGAGTTGCGGTGGGTAGCGGTTTAGCAACTCCCGGATACACGTTAATTGCGTCAGCAAGCGATGCAGCCAACTTGTGGAAGGAATTAGTCAAAGCTGGGGCTGTACCGATGGGCGATCGAGTTTGGGAACAACTGCGAATCGAACAAGGACGCCCCGCAGCCGATTTTGAACTCACAGACGATTACAACCCACTAGAAGCCCGCCTTTTACACACGATTACCTATGACAAAGGCTGCTACATCGGTCAAGAAACAATTGCCCGGTTGAACACCTACAAAGGAGTAAAACAGGAACTTTGGGGCGTGCAGTTGAGCGATGCGGTTGAACCCGGAACAGGAGTCACAATCGGAGAGGAAAAAGTTGGCAAACTCACCAGTTTTACGGAAACTGAATCCGGCTTTTTTGGTCTTGCTTACATCCGCACAAAAGCGGGCGGCGAAGGACTGAAAGTGCAAGTCGGATCGGTGTCAGGGGAAGTAGTAAATGTACCTTTTTTGAGTTCGTAGTTGCGCTCGGTAGCCTGTTGACGCCGCAGCGCCCAAAACTTTTTTGTTGAGGTTGATTTGGGAAGAATGCTAATACCATAAATTTGCCCCAAGTCCTATCTTTAGATAGATTTGCAAACCAAAAACCGAAATTATTCTGTATTACAGTCGTCACAGAAAAAACAGAGTTTTTCAATGAAAAAGTTTACATCGCGCTTAGTTACAACTTGCCTGCGAGTTGGAATAATCTTTGCTTTAGGAATAGCGCTGATTTTTAGCTCCGAATTGGAATTGTCGGGCAACAAAATGCAAGCGATCGCTACATCTTTAACCCCTGAAGCTAAGTCTTACGAAGTTGCCCGTCCCGATCGCCCGCCAACAACCGATATCGAGAAGGGAGGAAATGATGCCGTTGACAATATCCGAGAAAAGCTGAATCTCGACCAACCGATCGCCCCCAGTACCAAAAAATTTATAGAATCGGTAAAAGATAACGTGGGCGAAGCAGTTACGCCGGGACAGGAAGCAGTAGAAAAAGCGGCAGAGCGAGGTAGGAGCGAGCGAGCCAAGTAATTCAATCGCATCCAGTTTTAAAATATCATATTCTTAGTCCGCCTGCGCGGACTTTGTTTGTTCAGTAGGGATTTCCAAATCCGAATCATGGAAGGGATAATGAACCCGGATTCGATTGTTCATATTGGCACTTCAGGTTGGAGTTACGACCATTGGGAAGGTGTGCTTTATCCCCACCAGCTACCGCCTCGCTCTAGGCTAGATCGCTATATCCAGCACTATCAAACCGTCGAAGTTAATAGCACCTACTACCGCTGGCCACCAAACACTACCTTTGCTAACTGGCGAGAGCGCCTCCCCCAAGGATTTTTGATGACCGTAAAAGCGCCCCGTGGTCTAACGCACTCCAAGCGTCTTTATTCGCCAGAAAAGTGGTTGGAACGCATGAGTGAGGGACTTCAATCCCTGGGCGATCGATTGGGTATTCTGCTCGTCCAACTCTCTCCCCAGTTCGGCTGCGATTTGGCCCGCCTAGCTTACTTTCTAGAACAGGTTCCCCCTTGGATCAAAGTAGCTGTGGAATTCCGACACCCAAGCTGGCACACGGAAGAGGTATTTTCGCTGCTGGAACGCGAAGGAGCGGCTTACTGCGTCATGAGTGGCGCCCACCTTCCGTGTATCCTGCGTGTAACGGGTTCATTCGTCTATGTGCGACTCCACGGCCCCGACGCCAACAATCTCTACGGCGGCTCCTACTCGGATGATGATTTGCACTGGTGGGCAGATCGCATCCACGAGTGGGAAAGTCAAGGGCAACCTGTGTTCGTCTACTTCAACAACGACGGAGAGGGAAATGCAGTGAGGAACGCTTCAAAGCTAAAAGCTTTTGTGGAGAATGGTACTTCATGACAGACTCTGATTGAGAGTGTCCCCATTCTTTTGGGCGCATTCAAAAACGCTCCGCAGTTCCTTGAAGCTGAATTAGAAATCGGAGGTGGCGTTCGTCTAGGTTATTGTTTGACGATCGCACTCACCCCGAACCCGCACATCCAACTCAACATCACCCAGCACAAGCCGATCGCATTCAACTCAACATCACGATCGCACTTTTGCTTCCATTTCAAACAAATCCCGCAGGGTGCGCTTGACCGAAAGGAAACACGAAATACTCCGTCAGTTTCTCGATGCAATCATTAAACGCTTTGTAGTAGCGTTTGAAGTACAGTTCCACCTTCCCTCAGTTTTCCCACAATCCCAACAAGTTGATGGCAACCTCTGAGTAATGGACTCTCACATCCCGCTGCACTTCGGCTATCCGTTCCTCAATTAGTCGAGTCGTAATTCCAATTTTAGAGAATGAGTGAGGAAACTTTAAAAATTTATGGACAGACTGAAACGGAATTGCAATGCTGTATCAGCCATCCGCTAGAGACAGGACTTTTCCAGAAAAGCGTTGTTTTTTGGACGTTTTATACACAAAAGCCAAACTCTAACTTAACTGCTTGTAGCGAAGTATACACTTGATTGTGGTTATAAGTCTCTCTAAAGAATTATTTGTATATTCTCCTGAAGACAGATGATAGCAGCCACCAAGGTAAATAACATACAAAGTGTACAGAGTTATTAGGTAATCTAAAGGCAGAATTTAAAAGTAGTCTATTTGCGCCCTGTAGGAAAGACATTCGACTTACGCACTTGCCCAAGCTAAACAAAGTGGCAGTATGTGGCGTACTCTTGTGCCTTAATTCAGGATAATGACTACTTTATATTTGATACTTAATTAATTAAGTTTACCTAATTTCTTGTTGTTCTGTTCTACCTATCCGACTCTAATTACCCTGTTGTTATAAGTACCTCTCAAGAATGGTTGGTATATTCTCCTGAATACGGAGGATAGCAGCGACCAAGGGAAATAACATCACAATCTACAGAGTTATTGGGGAATCTAAAACCAGAATTAACAGCACTCTATTTGCGCCTTATAGGGCATAGATTCGGCTTACGCACCTGCCAAAGTTGAACAAAGTTGCAGTAGGTCGCGTACCCTTGTGCCTTACTTCAAGTTAATGACCAATTGAGCTTTGATTCTTAATTAGGTTTACCTGATTTTTTCTTTCTCGGCTCTATCTGTCACACCCTAACCACCATCTGGTAATACGCTTCTTTGTAGATGGCACAAAGGATACCCGAAATTTTCGCAGTTTAAGACATTTGTGTTGCTTGTAGGTCATTGGGTATACCCAGACTGACCAATTTTCCTTTTACCCGATCACACTTATTTAATAAGAAGTCTCATGGTTAACTTACTCAGACCGCCCAGTGTTTCTTCAAGTTCTCGCTTCGGTACTGTAACTGGTTTGTGGAGGCAACAGTCTCTTTACGACAGGAGGGCGCTTAAGACTGGTATCGTCCATTTCGGGCCTGGTCGTTTTTTTAGGGGCCACCTCGCCTACATAATACATAACTATCTTGCACAGCAGGGTGCCCAAGAGCAGAGATGGGGGATTTGTGGGGTTAGCCTCAAGAGTCAACAGACCATTACTAGGTTGAAACCGCAGAGATTCCTTTACACTTTGACCAAACATTCTAGTTGCGCTCAAAATCGTGAGGAAGCGGAAGTTATCGGTTCTATCAGGGAAATAGTTAATGGTAGAGACAAGTGCGAGTATGTGCTTGAAAAGATGGCATCTCCTTCTGTGCACCTGGTGACTCTGACAATTACTCAAGGAGGCTACCACCTAGACAAGAATTTTAATCTCGACACAGCGAATGAAGACATCGCGCACGATCTGCAAAATCCTTCGACTCCAACTACTGCAATTGGTTTTATCGTAGAGGCGCTACGCAGACGACGCGATCGCAAAATGACCCCGTTCACCACACTTTCTTGCGACAACCTCCCAAGAAACGGGGATATCCTGCAAAAAGCAGTGCTAGCTTACGCTGAAGAGATCGATCCTCAACTTGCAGAATACATCAGGGATAACGCGGTGTTCCCTAATTCAGTGGTAGACAGGATTGTGCCTCAAGAACAGGAATCCGACTATAACTACCCCAGCCGACTCTTGCAGGTTCGCGATCGCGCACCCATTGTAACCGAACCATTTTGGCAGTTTGTCGTGGAAGACAAATTCACAGGCGATCGCCCCAAGTGGGAAGATACGGGGGTGATTATGACTAGCGACATCACTCCCTTTCTGTATATGAAGTCGAGATTCTTGAATGCAGTACACTCCTTCATAGCCTGTTTAGCTGTAAGAGCAGGTATAGAGTATATGCACGAGGCGATCGCCCTACCGGAATTCCACTTGTTTACTCGGCATCTCATGGACGATATCGCAGCAGCAACACCAGTGCCTCGCGAGATGTGTGAACAATATATGGAACAAGTGTTACTAAGGCTCAGTAACGAAGATATTCCCGATACTACTGAGAGAATCTCTTCAGAAACAGCGAGGAAAGTAGGCAAGTATATATTTCCGATACTTCAGGATGCCTATTGCCGAAAAGTCAGCATGAAGCGGATTATACTTCCTGTTGCGGCGTGGCTGCTTGCAGTCCGAGAAGAGGCGTGCGAGTCTGGTCAACCCTATCATGCCAAGGATACCCAAAGCGCAATTACAGCGATTCAAGAAGGCGCCGTAATTAGTGGGATTTTGGGGTTGGACAATTGCGAACACACAGAGGTCGTAGATAATGAATGCCAACAAGCTTTGCGAGATATCCAAACCCACGGACTATTGACTACGCTTAAGAATTACTGTGAGGGAGGTCTTTTAAATGAAACAGTTTCAGCATGATTTGGTGGTGCTTTTCGATCATGACGGAACAGTTGTTGACAGTGAAACCATAGCACTTAAGAGCGCATGGAGGCTGACAAATGAAGTGGCTCGTGAGTTCCCTGGCGCTCAACATTATGAGCTTGAGGACTTTGTTAAAAGCTTCGCCGGGAAACCCTACAGGGAAATACTCAAAAAGCTCTACCCAGACTCATCAACCAGTCTTAATGAGCGTGATATTGACTTTCTTGTGGCTGAAGAAGAAAAGAGAGCGATCGAACGGCTTACTGTAGAAGCAAAAGCGACGGTCGGAACGCCCCAAGTGCTGTCTTACCTGCGCGACGACGGAGTTGAATATGCGCTAGTAAGTAATAGCAGCTTACAGCGGCTGAGTGCTTGCCTTAGTGCTGCTGCCCTGACCGACTATTTCCCAAGCGAGCAGGTATTTAGCGCTCACAACTCTCTCCCTGTTCCGCGTCCCAAGCCGCTTCCTGACATCTACCTATATGCAGTGAAATGTCTGGACGCAGAAGTTTCCGATTGCGTGGCAATTGAAGATTCTATCAGTGGGGTAAGGTCTGCCGTTGCCGCCGGAATTGGGCAGATTATCGGTTATGTAGGGGGAACTCATATAAGCGAGGATGAACGAAAAAGCCGTGCAGATGCTCTTGTGTCGGCTGGGGCCGAGCAAGTTATTGATCGGATGCACGACCTTATCGGTCTATTATCACCAACCCCAGTGTAAAGACACGGGGCATCAGGCGATCGCTGGATGCCGTTAGTTAGGATGGTGAAAAATGGCGTTGCTGAATATCAAGAATTCTGGGCCATCGAATGCTTCACTTTATCAATCCAACCTTGGCTCAGACTCAACACCTGCGAATAAGACAAGTCCGTATCTAACACCAAATCAAACACAGACGGCTTAACTAAACGGGGAAACCATCGATGAAATAGCCTTCCTATCGTCAACCGCAAGAAAAACTCAACCACCAACAACTTAGTGCGAGGAAACGAATAATTTGATAACTCTTGCAAGGCATGGGCATCCGGGACTCGCTGCTGTGAAAACTGCGGCAAAACCTTCCCCCAATCATCCCCATACTCCTCCAACAATTGTCCCAAAATTAGCACATCTTCTAAGGAAGAATTACACCCCTGCCCAATCGAGGGAGACACCGCATGAGCAGCATCGCCAATCAGCAACACACTATCGCCCTCATGAAAGCGATCGCAGCGTACCGTTAGCACCTTTGCCACTGGACGCTTCAACAACGCTTCCGCTTCTTCCCACGACATCAACTGACCAAACAGCGGGAAATTTTCCTCAAAAAATGCCTTGACTTCTTCTTTCGTGGATAATCCTTCTAGGGGATTAGTCTGTGCATCAAAAATAATCACGCCATTCAACTGATCTCCTGGCTGGGGTACCATCAACATCCGGGTTTTATTATTCAAATTCCAGGCATGGATTTTATTCGGTTCTAACTCCACTCCAGCAGTCGGATTGAGCCGACTTAAAAACACCGATTTATAGGCATCTGGAACATAGCTTTGGGAACACGACAAGCCTGCATTCTCGACTAAATAGTCTCGAATTTGCGATCGCGCCCCATCGGCACCCACCAGTAGATCGTAGTGAACGGTAAAGCTATCTCCTTCTGAAGGTTTCAACATCACGGTTTTAGCCGTTCCATCCACAGCCGTACATTCACAGTTGAAATGTACTTTAACCTGATTTGGACTAGAGGTTTCGGTTAATTGTTTCAACAAAACCGTCACGAGGCGATTGCGATCGATTGTGAGAACCGGATTTTCACGAGGAATCCGTCGGGATTTGCCATTTTTCCGATAAATAATCGTCCCGTGACAGAACACACTTTGAGCAGCGATCGCCTCCTCTAACCCAGCAATGGCTCGAATGGCTTTTCTGCCCCGTTCCTGAAGCGAGAGCGGAAATGTGCGGTTTCCAAAAACATCAGTCAACCGAGGATCGGGACGACGTTCATAGATATCAATATGGTAGTTGCCCCGACGCAATAAATAATGTGCCAGTAACAGTCCAGCCGGACCCGATCCAATGATTACAACGTTTTGAACCATAGGGGTTTACCAAATAGGATGAGTTGATGTACCGAACTTTATTATGCTTCCCGGCAGAGCCCCGACTTCTGAATCAAATTGATTCAGGGCAATCAGGGTTTCAACAAAGAAGTGGGGGTCTGGGTGGTCTTTTTATCTGCGATCGGCAACCCCTGAAAAGTTAGATATTCTCAAGAATAGCTTGGGCGACAACTTCATCGGCGATCGGTTTTGCGATCGACTTGCCATGCAGATCCGCCAAAATATAGTCCACCTTTTTAAACCATCCTGCAATACTGATAATCAGCCGTCATCACAAGGTCATACATTAAGATGAACAGCAATACCAGCACAGACTCAACAATCAAGCTGAATCAAGCATCCCTGTCTCGTTTACCTGGAAACGTGCGCGTACCCAAGTACGATCGCCATCAAATTACTAATGGAATTGTGCATATTGGGGTTGGTGGATTTCATCGATCGCACCAAGCGCTCTATCTCGATGATTATTTCCATCAGAATCCTGGTAGTGACTGGGGAATCTGTGGGGTTGGATTGCTTGACAATGACTATGACAGGCGAATGCGGGATGCGCTTCTGCCCCAAGATTGTTTGTATACCTTAGTTGAGCGATCGCCTGAGAGCGATCGCGCTCGGATCATTGGTTCAATTACTCGATATCTATTTGCACCAGACAATCGTCAAGCAGTTATTGAAGCATTAGCCGATCCCAAATGCCGAATTGTTACTCTAACGATCACTGAAAGCGGCTACTACTACATTGAAGGAAGTGGCAATTTCGATGTAAACCACCCGACGATGCAGCACGATTTGCAACATCCTGACCAACCAATTGGGACATACGGTTTTTTGACAGCCGCACTCGAAAAGCGGCGTAAACAGGGGTTGGCACCCTTTACAGTCTTGTCCTGCGACAATATCCAGGGCAACGGCAACATGGTGCGGAAAATGCTAACTACATTTGCCCAAATGCGCGATCGGGATTTAGGAAGTTGGATTGCTGAACACGTTGCGTTTCCTAACTGCATGGTCGATCGCATTACTCCGCTGACAACCCCAGCAGATATCAAAATGGTGGCCCAACAGTTTGGTATTGATGATGCGTTTCCCTGCGTCGCGGAACCTTTCATTCAGTGGGTAATCGAAGATACCTTTTGTGCAGGCAGACCCGATTGGGAATCCGTTGGCGTAAAGATGACTAAGGATGTTCATCCCTATGAAATGATGAAAATTCGGCTGCTTAATGCCAGCCATATGCTGATTGGCTATCTCGGCTCTCTGGCAGGTTATAACTACGTTTATGAAGTCATGGCTGACCCTTTGTTTCAGCAAGCCGTTGCTAACCTGATGGATGAGGTGACACCTACGCTTCAACCCGTTCCGGGGATTGATTTAGACGATTATAAAAAAACTTTAATTGAACGGTTTTCTAATCCTAAAATTCGCGATCAGCTTCCACGCCTTTGCCTGAATGGATCGGCAAAAATTCCTAAGTTTGTTTTGGGATCGATCCGCGATAAATTACAACTTGGAGGTGCGATCGATTACCTAAGTTTGACGATCGCTGCTTGGTGTCGCTATCTCAATGCTTACGATGACCAAAACCGTCCTATCGTCATTGATGACCCTTTAGCAGACAACCTCACTCAACAAGCCCGCTCAGGTAAAACAGATCCCACTCCATTTCTCAGCCTATCTGAAATTTTTGGAGATTTAGTAAAGTCCCCACGTTTCGTCGAGGCTGTTGCTGACAAGTTGCGTAATTTGCATGAGTTTGGTTCTCAAGGAACGCTAGGCCGATTGTCGTAAGTACCATCTGCATCCGTATTGCCTCTGGCTAAAGCATCTATCTTAAGGTGGATTCTCCTGAGTGAGTCACTCAGGTTCAATGGAGAAGACCGTGTATGTATACGGATGAATCTTAATGAAGCGCGACGCCACAGGCAAGTTTCTTAGCAATTGGAACTCGGAGACGAAAGAACGAGTGAGCGTATCTCTCACTAATACAGCATGGCGATCGCTCGATAAAGAGGCTCACAGGCGAGGAATTTCTCGCTCTGAAGTCATTGAACGCTTTGCCCGCACTCTTGAAGGCGAACAGTTGTTCCCTGCCCAAGAAACTGAGGGCAAGGTAGCAATAATTCTGGAAAGCATTACGGATGCTTTTGTCGCCTTCGATCGCGACTGGCGCTACACCTACGTGAATGGGGCGGCGGCTCAAATCCTGCACAAAACACCAGAAGATCTACTAGGAAAGCACGTTTGGAATGAGGTTTTTCCTGAGCTAGTTGGTGCAATTCCCTATCGAGAACTCCATCGGGCAATGACGGAACAGGTTCCTGTTTCCTGGGAAGAATTTGGGGAATCTGTCCAGCGTTGGATAGAGGCGAAGGCCTATCCCTCGACTGCAGGAGTAGCAGTTTATTTTCGCGATATTACAGAACGCAAGCAAGCAGAGGCAGAACGAGAACGGTTATTGCACGAGCTTGAAATCGAACGCGCCCGATTTGAAGCCGTTTTGCGACAGATGCCTGCGGGTGTAATAATTGCCGATGCGGCATCCGGTAAGTTAGTTCTAGCGAACGAACAAACCAAGCAAGTTGTTGGGTATGACTATGAACAGTCGCTTGAGATTGAGGAATATGCACCCATTGCTCCCTTTGAAGCCTTTGGCTCAGATGGTCAGCTCTATGCCCCTCATGAGTATCCCCTGGCGCGATCGCTAAAAACCGGTGAGGTCGTTACCAACGAAGAGATGGAAATTCATCAAGATGATGGTAGCCGCGTCTTCATTAACATCAACTCAGCACCAATTCTAAATAGTCAGGGAGAGATTGTTGCAGCCGTTGTTATCTTCCAAGATGTGACGGATTACAAACAGGTTGAACAGGCATTACGAGAGAGCGAAGAACGCTTGCGATTGGCATTAACGGCGGCTCAGATGGTGGTCTGGGATATGGATTTGCCGACCAATCAGGTCGTGTGTTCTGCTAATGCTCTAGACGTTTGGGGTTTTCATGAAGGGACGGGAGAAGAGTTTGTTGCGCTCATTCATCCAGACGATCGACAACAGGTGCTCCAAGCGACGGTAGGGGCAATGGCTGGAGAACAGCCCTACGCACCGGAGTATCGGGTAATTTGTCCAGACGGCGTTGTGCGCTGGCTCAACAGTCAGGGACAAGTCTATCGGGATGAGACGGGGCAAGGAGTTCGCATGATTGGCGTTTCGGTTGATATTACAGAACGCAAACAGATCGAAGCAGAACGCGATCGTCTTTTAAAACGAGAACAAACTGCCCGACTCGAAGCAGAAAGCGAACGCAAGCGGTTGTATGAAATCCTGATGCAGCTCCCTGTCATGATTGGCATTTTGAAAAGTCCCGATCTTGTGTATGAATTTGCCAATCCAACCTATTTGCAAGGGACTGGACGCACTCCAAACATTATTGGTCAACCGATGCGGCAGGTTTTCCCAGAAGTAGAGGGGCAAATTTACTTTGACGTGCTTGAACAGGTTTATCGAACGGGAGAAACATTTATTCGGGAGGAGTCACCTACTTACTTGGATCGCAATGGCGATGGGGTGTTGGAAGAGGCATTTTTTAACTGTATCTTTCCGGCTTGGCGAGATGCTGAGGGAACCATTCAGGGCGTCTTAATTTATAACATGGACGTAACAGCCCAGGTGCGGGCAAGGCAACAGATTGAAGCATTACTGGCAGAACTTCAGCACAAGGAGAGACAGCAGCAATTTCTGATTGAATTGAATGATGCGATTCGTGCCATTCAAGACTCGAAGGAAATTATGTGGCGAGTGGTTAGCTCCGCAGGGCAACATTTCCAAGTCACTCGCTGTACCTACGGTGAAATTGATTCTACTCAGGAATATGTGATTGTCGATCGCGATTATTGCAATGGTGTAATCAGCATAGTGGGTAGACATCACCTAGATTCGTTTGGCCCTGAACTTATTGCTGAATTAAAGCAGGGCAAAACTATTGTCGTAGATGATGTCGATCGCGATCCTCGGACTGCCGGATCGGGGGCTGCTACCTTTGACGCAATTCAAACCAAATCTCTCCTATGTGTTCCATTGGTGAAAGAAGGGCGGTTTGTTGCATTGTTGGTGTTGCACCATGTCTCTGTTCGCCACTGGACGGAGGAAGATAGGATGCTGATGGAGCGAATTGCTGAAAAAACCTGGCTAGCCGTGGAGCGGGAGCGGGCAGAAGAGGAATTGCGCGAAAGTGAAGCTCACCTGCAACTGGCAGTAAGAATCGGACGCATGGGAACGTGGGACTGGGACATGCAGACTGATGCTTTGCTTTGGTCAGAAGGACACTTCACCATCCTGGGTCTACAACCGAATGAGTGCGAACCCACCTATGAAGTTTGGGCAAATCGGGTCCATCCGAATGACTTAGCAGAAGTTGAGGCGAAAGTTCAGCGAGCCATAGCTGAGAAGAAAGAGTATCACCATGAATATCGCCTGTGTTGGTCAGATGGCTCGATTCACTGGGTCGAAGCCAGAGGAGAGTTTACTTATGATTCTCAGGGAAATCCCAAGCACTCGATCGGAGTTGTCATTAATATCACAGAGCGCAAGCAAGCGGAAGAGGCGTTGCGTCAAGCCCTACAAAAGCTCAACTTCCATGTTGAAAACTCTCCAATGGCAGTTGTTGAATGGAATCGAGACTTTCGAGTCATTCGGTGGTCTGTTGGTGCAGAGCGCATTTTGGGCTGGAAAGCCGAAGAAATTCTGGGCAAATCTTTAACCGAGATACCTTTTGTCTTTGAGGAAGACCTAGAATCGGTGACTGAAGTCTGCCAACGGCTGGTCTATGGTGATGAACCCCATATTTTTTCATACAACCGCAATTACACCAACGATCGCAACATTGTGCACTGCGAGTGGTATAACTCCAGTCTCAGGGACGAATCGGGACGGATGATTTCGGTGTTATCGCTGGTGCTGGATGTGACAGAGCGGAAGTATGCCGAACAAGAACGAGAACAACTGTTAGAGCGCGAACGTATTTACCGTTCTCAGGCAGAAGCCGCACAGCGCCAACTGGCAACTATTTTTGACACGTCTCCGGTGGGACTTGCCCTGTTAGATGCCCAGCAGCGATTTATTGCTATTAATGAAGCATTAGCAGAAATTAATGGATTAACCCGCGAGCAACACTTAGGACATTCCATTTCAGAACTTTTTGGTCAATTCGATCCCCAAGTAGTTGAAGTCTTTCATCAGATATACACCACAGGAAATCCCTTCACTTCACCCAACTTTGCGGTGAATGTTCCCGGACGCAGCGATCGCCGTCCCGGCTATTACAACGTTTACTATCTTCCGACTGTTAACTTTAATAGCCAGGTAGAAGGCGTTCTAGTCTATGTGGTAGATGTGACGGAACGGGTGCAGTTAGAACATGCCCAACGCTTTCTCTCTGAGGCAAGTGCGGTGCTGGCATCCTCACTTGATTATCAAACAACTCTAGAGCGAGTCGCGCAGCTTACAGTGCCGGAATTAGCAGACTGGTGTACGGTTCACATGATAGAAGAGGATGGTGCGATCGAGCAGATTGCGGTTGCTCACATCGACCCTGCCAAACTGGAATGGGCATATCAGATGAGAGACAAGTATCCTCTGAACCCCGATGACCCTCGCGGTGCTGCATTGACCCTGCGAACTGGGCAATCTGACTTGCTGCCGGAGATTCCCGATGAACTGCTGGTACAGGCAGCGCGTGATTCAAAGCATTTGGAAATACTGCGGCAGGTTGGATTCAAATCGGTAATGACGGTGCCACTACGAACTCAGGCACGAATTCTAGGGGCCATTTCCTTTATCTCAGCCGAATCTGGACGACGGTATAGCTCAGCAGATTTGCAACTGGCAGAGGAATTGGCGCGTCGTGCTTCCTTGGCGATCGACAATGCTCAGTTATATCGGTTAGCTCAACGCGATCGTGCAAAAGCAGAAGCCGCTAACCGGATTAAAGATGAATTTTTAGCCGTATTGTCCCACGAGTTGCGATCGCCCCTCAATCCGATTCTGGGCTGGACAAAATTGCTACGAACAGGGCGACTAGATACCACAAAAACCCAGCAAGCGCTGGAAACGATCGAACGCAACGCCAAGCTGCAAGCCCAATTAATTGAGGACTTGTTGGATGTCTCGCGCATTCTGCAAGGAAAAATGACGTTAAACGTCGCTCCTGTGAATCTAGCGGCAATGATTGAGGCTGCACGGGAAACGGTACGACTAGCAGCCGAAG
The DNA here is from genome assembly GCF_036700645.1 of Microcoleus sp. S36b_A4. Lineage (NCBI taxonomy): Bacteria > Bacillati > Cyanobacteriota > Cyanophyceae > Oscillatoriales > Microcoleaceae > Microcoleus > Microcoleus sp. S36b_A4. Next base: position 27,474 of record NZ_JAUBPI010000023.1, read on the forward strand.
CCAAACACATTCAAATCCAAACTACATTTAATCCTATTTCAGGAACGGTTTCAGGCGATAGTAATCGCCTCCAACAAGTAGTCTGGAACCTCCTCTCCAATGCTGTGAAGTTCACCCCAACCGGAGGACGTATCGACGTGCAACTAGAGCAGGTTGGTATGTACGCTCAGATTCGAGTCAAAGATACTGGAAAAGGCATCCAACGAGAGTTCTTACCCCATGTGTTTGACTACTTCCGTCAAGAAGATGGCACCATAACCCGACAATTCGGCGGATTGGGATTGGGACTAGCGATCGTCCGTCATTTTACCGAACTGCATGGAGGAACCGTTCAAGCAGACAGCTTAGGACAGAACTTAGGGGCTACATTTACCATCCGGCTACCGTTAAACATCGTAGAACCGGAGCCCTCTTCTGATGACAGGCATCCAGAAAGTGCGGCAGACTTAGCAGGTATTCAGGTCTTGGTTGTGGACGACGATGCAGATATGCGGGAGTTAGCAGCATTCACCTTGATGCAATCTGGCGCACAAGTTGCCACAGCAGCTTCGGGGGCACAGGCGTTGACCCTCCTGAATCAATCTCTCCCGGATCTACTTTTATGTGACATTGGGATGCCAGAGATGGATGGTTATGCCCTGATTCGGCAAATTAGAAAGTGGTCCCCCCAACAGGGAGGCACGATTCCTGCGATCGCACTTACTGCCTATGCTGGGGAGATCAATCAGCAGCAAGCCTTAGCTGCCGGATTTCAGATCCATATCTCCAAGCCTGTCGAACCTGATGAATTGGTACAAGCGATCGCCCGTTTGCTAAGACACTAAATGATTTGAGGATTAGCTATCATGCTGCTTGGAATTGATTTAGGAACAGGCTCTGCTAAGGCATTGCTCCTAGCGACAGACGGAACCACTATAGGTGAAGGATCAACATCCTATCCTGTTCATGCACCCCAACCTGGATGGGCTGAGTCGGAACCAGAAGATTGGTGGTTAGCGGTTGCCTCGGCTGTTAGGAAGGCAGTGGGAAATCACGCTCAAGAGGTACAGGCGATCGCACTTTCAGGGCAAATGCACGGTGTTGTCCTAGCTTGGGAGTCGGGTCAGCCCCTGCGTCCTGCTATCCTCTGGGCAGATACTCGCTCTAGTGCCACGCTGAACACTTATCATTTGATCGATGCGGCTATTCTAGAGCGCTTGGGCAACCCGATTACGGCTGGAATGGCGGGCCCGACTTTGTTGTGGCTACGAGAACACGAGGCTAATGTCTACACCGAAGCGCGTTGGGCACTCCAGCCCAAAGATTGGCTGCGGTTACGCATGACTGGAGAAGTCGCAACGGAACCATCTGATGCTAGTGGTACTTTGCTTTACGATGTTGTGTCGGATAACTGGGCAGAGGATGCAATCTTAGCCCTGAATCTACGCTATGATTGCTTACCAAAAATTATCCCCTCTAGTGCGATCGCAGGCTACCTAACAACTATTGCTTCTGAGCATCTTGGCTTAAGAGTTGGCTTACCCGTTATTGCTGGTGCGGCGGATACGGCAGCGGCGGCACTTGGCAACGGGCTACTAGAGCCTGGTTTGGTTCAACTAACGATCGGCACAGGCGCTCAAATCATTACACCTCGATCGCAACCAATTATCGATCGTCATGGTCGTACCCATCTCTATCGAACCGCCCTACCTAACCAGTGGTACACCCTTGCAGCAATGCAAAATGCCGGGTTAGCGCTTGAGTGGGTGCGAGGTATCCTCGGCTTGAGCTGGCAGGAAGTCTATACTAAAGCGTTTTCTGTTCCCCCAGGATGTGAAGGGTTGACATTTTTGCCCTACCTCACGGGTGAGCGAACTCCACACCTTGATCCATATATACGTGGGGCATGGGTAGGGCTTGGACTTCATCACACACAGGCGCACCTGATGCGATCGGCTTTAGAGGGAGTTGCTTTTGCCTTGCGACAAGGTTTTGAGGCACTGGAGGCAACAGATTTTAAAGCGACAGAACTGCGTTTAGCAGGCGGTGGAACGGCAGAAATGCCTTGGAAGCAATTACTGACTGATGTATTGAGAATACCCCTCTATGCAACTACAGTTGCTGCGGCTTCCGCGCGTGGTGCTGCTCTACTGGCGGGTATCGGAATTGGCGTATACGCAGATGCTAATGACACCACCAAACTGGCAGCCACACCAATGCTTGCTGCCACTCCCCAATCAGTTGATCCAATCCTAGAAGAGGCTTGGTTTCGATATCAATCGCTTTATCCACGACTTAAAAAAACTTGATAGGAGTTATGCCTCAAGGAGGACGTGCTAGAACCTATCCACAATTTATTCTTAAGCTAAGACTCTTTAACATCAGTCAAATAAAATAACTAACTTTACTACAAGAGGAGGTAGATATTACATGAACATATTAGCTGGAATTAAGCTACCAAAATCAGCCGAGAGTTCGGATGTATATATACGGTGTAATGAATCTGCATCTATAAGCTACCAAGAAGATGACAAAAAAGTTGTTTTATCTCATGGTGGTGTTGTATCCTCAAATTCTTACTTTAATTCGTTTTACGAGAGATATTATACTCAATATACAACTCTTAGCTCTATCTACTATGTGCTAAAACTTGAAGGCGACTTTAAAGTTTGTGTTTACAGAGAATTTGATGGACAAAAAAACAAAGAAATAATTTCTGAAGAGAGCTTTGAGAAATGTCAATTCTCTGAGCCTGTAAAAATCTCACCAATAAATCTCCTTCAAGGCAAAAAAGCGGGCAGAATATATTTTGAAATAACTTGTTCTAGTGAACAGGGCGAATTTAAAGGGGCATGGATAGCAACTGATGAACGTAAAACTAGAGAAGTATCATTGGGGATTGTCATTTGCACCTTTAAAAAAGAGGACTTCATACAAAATACATTAACTGCAATTTTTCAAGATGAATTACTAGAAACTAAGGACTTTAAAGTATTCGTTGTTGATAATGGTAGAACTTTAGATGAAGCTGATTTCGGAAAGCCAAAACTGAGGCTAGTTCCTAATATAAATGCGGGTGGAAGCGGTGGCTTTACCAGAGGGTTGGTCGAAGCTTTAGAGGAAAAAAAATATTCTCACTTTTTGCTTATGGATGATGATATAGAGTTAGAAAGTGAATGTATTTATAAATTATTTCCTTTGTATGAATACGCCAAGTCTGATTTTGCTGTAGCCGGTGGACTGCTAAATTTACAGAAAAAGCATATGTTGTATGAAGCAGGAGCATCGTACAACGCCTATTCTAAAACTAGAGGATTTGGGCCTGGGGCATTAATTGCTTTAAATTATAATATCGATTTACGAGATTCTAATTCTCTCAACAGGTTGCTCAAGGAAGAAGATGTAGACTATGGCGGATTTTGGTTTTTCTCTTTTTCTAAGGAACTTGTTGAACAAACTCAATTACCGCTGCCTTTATTTATCAAAATAGATGATGTAGAGTTTGGTTTAAGAATAAAAGAGTTGGGCAATAACATTGTAGCTTTTCCATCAATGGCGGTGTGGCATCAACCAGCGGTGGCCAAGAATGTAAATTGGGAAAATTATTATTATATCCGCAATGATTTAATAGCTTATTCCATCCATTATTCTCCAGAATACATGGATGCAGTTCAGCATTTGACAAAAGTCATTCTTCAGGCTTTAGCAAAATTTGATTATAATCATGTAGAGATGGTTGTAAAAGCTTTTGAAGACTATCTAAAAGGGCCAGATTTTATCAAAAACTCTGATCCCGAAACCTTTCACATGAGCATTGTAAACCTTAGTAAAAGCTATAATAACCAAAATGAGGTAGATAAATTAGCTGGTACTAACCTTTTGACTAGGTGGTTTAAAGTTGCTGCTGAAGGTATTAATGAATGGTCATCCGTAAGTACACAATGGAAAAGTGCTTCAAAGGAAATGACATCTACTATATTTTGGCAGCAATACCTTGGGCTAAAGAACTAGAACTGAAAGCCTCCATTGGTTGATGGTTGACAGCTTCGACTGCCAGCAACTCAACAATCCACCACAAAAGCGCCTTGGGATTAATTGTGGTAGTTGACACTCCCCCGTAACAGCGTAGGGCTGTTTCGGGACAACCACGGGGGATTGCCCCTATGGAAAACTAGGCCTTTGTAGGGGCGGTGCCAAGAGTGCCCGCCCTCACCCACAGATGATGTCATGGGCATTTCAGGCATCGGGGCAACCACGGGGGGTTTGCGCCTACAAGAAAATGCAACAGCCCTGCCGCATTAGGGCATTCCCACTTTCTGATATCCAATGAAAGCCAATTTACAACAGATTGCTAGCTTATAGACGACAATAGCCGCATTTAGAAAACCAGTTTTTTAGATGTTGAGGATTAATTAAATAAGCGTGCGAAGTGCGACCCGGATTGGGTATCAGATGGAAGCAACTTGAGTTAAATGATGACATAATCTTCGCCCACAACAGATTGAGTGACCTGTGGTTCCGGCTCTACTGGGTCGCTGTAATGAGTGTCAATGTGTTTGATGAAACTTTCCCGATAAGCTTTGAGATGCGAGTTAAGTGCTTCGAGATCCTGCTCTCCTGTCGCGAAACCCCTCTCTCTTCTGAAGTGACCGGATTCCTTAACAAAAGCCATGTCAACTTGCCACAAAGCTTTATCAATCGGGCGATATGCCAAATCAACAATATCGTAAGCTGCGAATCCTTGGGACTTCATAAAACTCATTACATCATACATCTGACCGAACAAAGTAACTTCTACAATTACATATTCAGTCTGCTGCAAAATCTCAGTGGCTCCCGCTAAAACATCTAATTCCTGTCCGTCTACATCGACTTTAATTAAATACGGGCCTGGCAAGTTTCTTTCCCTGCATATTCCATCGAGGGTAATTGCTGGTATGTTTCTCAAATAAGGATTGGTGCTGTCAGTAGCGAGATTTTCATAAAGTGAAGAATGCAACATAGAGGGACAGACGTTAAGCGTGAAAACTCCAGCTTCTTTGGTCGCTGCCGCAATAATGTATTCTGCACTTTTGAGCTTGCGGCAAATTTTGGCTAGATAAGGTTCATTTTCGGCGATGGGTTCAATTAGCAAATGTCGCGCATCGGGGAAAGTTTCGTAAAGGTTAAAAGTTCCCAAGGCGGCACCGACATCAATCACAGTTCTTGGTTGAAAACCTAATTTTTTAGCCAGCAGCAAGCTGCCTGACATGGAGTTTCTGAGAATTCCTGTTTGTTGGTTCACAATTTTTTTTCTACTTTTTTGAAGGTATAGAAACGAAATGTCAAATGTGTGGAAATTTGGGTTAGTTTTTCACTTTCAAATATTTCTCTATTCTCTACAGTTTTTTAGTAATAGGCTTTTGGGTCTGTTCCACAAAAGAATTGATTTGTAATGGAACAGGCCGAAAAGCTTCTGAGATTGTTGCTAAATGTGAGTCAAGCCAACTTACTACTATTTCGCGGATTTCTGCGCCTTGTTTTCCGGTTCAACAGATTGCAAAGCTTCGTCGAGAATTGCCCGTGCTTCTTCGGCTTTACTTCTAGCTTCTCGATAGCGGACGTTAGCTTGAGCAAAGTTTTTGAGAACCTTGAAACCATCTTTCAAACGACCAATTTCCTCGGCACTCACAGCCTCATCTGTAAACAAAATGTCGATCGCCGCCCGGATTTTGAGGGCTTCTTCGCGGGATTCCATGACTTTCAATTTGAGACTTGCCAAATTGCTCAAAATCTGGACTGCTTCTGTAATCGCGTCCTCGCCGTCAGACGCAGCATCTTCGATATCCTTAACTTCAACAAACTGCTTGGGCCCAAATCCCTCCACGAGTTCCGTAGGCAGTTTGCCCTCATCCATGAGATCCATCAGCCGATCCATCGCTTCTTCGCGGGCTTTGGCTGAATCTTTCCCTTTGACAGTTAAAATAATTTCGGGGCTTTGAGGAAGTGTATAGCGAACCATATTTTGACAGCCTGTGCGCGAAAACAATTGAATGATATTTTATCTTTATTCGATCGCCAGTTGCAGCTATCAATCCGCTCCATTACCAACCGCTTGCCAAAACTTGACACATATACACTCAAAAGGAACCCTCGACAATGAAAGATAAATTTCTTAACTTTCTCAACTTGATTTTAGTAGCTGATGTATTTTTCGTCTTTGCCATTTTTGGGTGGTTTGTGATCGCCGTAGCAGGTCGATCGACCGGGGTGAATCTCGGTTTTGATTTGTGGTACAGTCTCTGGCAGCCCGTATTTAATCCCGCCCTGGGAATTCTTATGGGTGGTGCTATTCTCAGCGGTATAATTAACCAAGTTTCTAAACGCCTCAATTCCAAGTAAAATTGATGTTTTGTTGGAGACGGCGATTGGCGATGCTACGCAAGTTAGCGATCGAACTTGTAGGGCGCGTCAGAGATGAGGCACTAAATTAGGTCGATGAAGCTTGAAAATACATAAGTAGTCAAAAACGAGTGAAACGCTCCCCGAAGGAGCGATGTCTTATGAAAGCAATCACAAAAGTTATCAGAGCTTTACATTCTGTTACAGAGTAAACTTGATTTTCGCCTACGTATTTACGTCGAAAATCACGATTGGACGATCGGCATCTAAAAATATCAACTCATATTCAGAGTAACAAAAGTCGGGCATTAATTATGGGAGAACAAAAATGTATCGGTATCCTCACTAGCGGGGGTGACTGTGCAGGCTTAAACGCAGTTATTCGAGCCGTTGTCCACCGCGCAACGGGAACTTACAATTGGAAAGTGATGGGGATTCGTCAAGCCACCAACGGATTGATGAGTCGTCCCCCGGAAGCAATTCCCTTGGATATTGAGAAAGTAGACTCGTGGCTCACCATTGGCGGTACGATGCTAGGCACGACAAATAAGGGCGACCCTTTTGCTTTCCCGATGCTGGATGGGACTATACGCGATCGTACTGAGGACATCATCGAAGGCTATCATCAACTAGGTCTGGATGCCTTAATTGGCATTGGTGGCGATGGCAGTCTTGCCATTCTCAGGAAGATTGCTCTACAAGGCAATTTGAATTTAGTTGCTATTCCTAAAACTATTGATAATGATGTCGGAATTACCGAGCGTTCCATCGGTTTTGATACTGCTGTCAATATTGCCACTGAAGCACTCGATCGATTGCATTTTACTGCTGCCAGTCACAGTCGGGTCATGATTGTTGAAGTCATGGGACGCGACGCTGGACATATTGCGATCAGTGCCGGAATTTCTGGGGGAGCTGATATAATTCTGATTCCCGAAATCCCTTACAAAATTTCTAATATCTGCGCCCAAATCCAAGAACGCCAAGACCGGGGGAAAAACTACTGTTTAATTATAGTAGCGGAGGCAGTTCGCACTGAAGAAGGCGAGTTAGTAATGCACACAAATCGCTTAAGTCAAAGTCGATTAGGCGGAATTGGTCAGTATTTAGCTGATACAATTTCTGAGTGCAGCGGTGCAGAAACTCGCGTCACTGTTTTGGGACATATTCAACGCGGAGGAACTCCTTCATCGCTAGAAAGATTAATTGCTTCTGCTTTTGGCGTCGCAGCAGTTGATTTAATTGCCGAAGAGAAATACGACTGCATGGTATCTTGGCAAAAGCGGGAAGTTGTGAGCGTTCCTCTGGAAGATGCGATCGCCAAATACAGACCTGTAGACTTCGATGGTACTCTGGTTAAAACGGCCCGCGGTTTAGGGATTTGTCTGGGAGATTAAACAATTAGCCCTCCGATTTCTCAAAGATTGAGTCCGGGACGCACTCAGAACCAAGAAACCGGGTTTTTCAACCGAGACGGAGGGTTTTAAGCCAGTGTATTGTCGTAAAAAAACCAAGGTGATGACCAAGAATTTCAAAGGTGGTATCCGCCACGTGATTTATCCGTGGAATCAATCCAAAATCGAAAATCGAAAATCCTCCAGCCCCCGCTTTTATCTCGCGCAAGTCAATCGAAAATCTAAAATCTAAAATCTAAAATCGATTGACCGTCTGTACTTCCAGGACTAAGATTAACCTGGAAGCAGTGACGTTTCAACTATTTAGTGTAACGTGCAATCAGTTTCGAGCGAGTATCCACCCAGAGTGCGATCGCACTCGGAACTACAAAATACCGCAACAAGTGGAAAGGTGAGAAATTGACACCATTTACTACGGAAATTAGAGTGCGACATTATGAAATGGATGCTCTCGGTCACGTAAATAATGCTGTTTACCAGCATTATTTAGAACACGCTGCGATCGAACATTTAGAACATTTGGGATTTACTCTCGATCGCTACCGGGAACTGGGCGGCGTCTTTGTAATGCGGCGGATAGAGATTGACTATTTGCGATCGGCCGCCGCAGGCGATCGATTGGAGATATCCACTTGGATCGAACAAATGCGCGGCCCGCGCGCTGTCCGCCGCTACGAAATTCGCTTAGCTGGAAGTGACGAAATCTTGTTAAAAGCCGAGGCGCTTTGGGTTTGGGTTGAAGTTACCACCATGCGCCCGCGAGCAATTCCCAAACAAATAATTGATATTTTTCAACCGCAGTTTCAAGAATTACCAAAATAAAAGAAAAATAAACTATTCTGTTTGCAACATCCTGTAAAAATTTAGTGTTTGTAGTGAAGATTTAAGCCCTCTATTAATCATATCTTGCACCAGTGTTAATAAGCCTTTCACGGGCGGGTTCTCCGGTAAACCACACAAGAAAATTTACTCTTTGTGGACCAGGCATCTTGCCTGTTCTTGAGAATGGTGCAAGATGTGAGATATTCCCCATTTGTAGAAGTGCAAAAAGTTGATTGTGGCCGGGGCCGCAAATCCCGATGGCAAAAAGTCGGATCGCCCGCCTGCCAGTTTGGATGTCACAGAGGTACGATGGAATATAGGGAGGGAGGCCAAGCCGGCGAAGGTTAAGCTTGGTGACAATACCCACAGGAAGGAAAAAATGACACTTAACTTGCGGCGACCGATTTTAATAGGCGGAATAGGACTTTCAGCAGCGCTGTGGCTGCTGGAAACTCTACAGCATTCGGGTTCAGAAATGGGCGAAACGGCACTCATCGGCTTGGCTGCTGCCGGTGCGGGGTATTGGTGGTGGAAACAACAATCCCCCAAACTCGAACTCGCACTCCCGCAACCCCTGGCGAACCGGGAAGCAGCCGAAAAAGCGATCGCGGCTTCCGAAGCGGCAATTAAATTGCTAGCCTCAGAAGCTCAAAACTCCGCCGATCCTGCCAATCTAACAGCAAAGCTCGATCGGCTCAGAGCCGAATTAGATAGACAAGATTTACGGATTACCGTAACAGGCGGCAAAGCTGTCGGCAAAACTGCCTTAATTCAAGTTTTAAATTCTAATTGGGTCTCTCAACACTCGCAAAAGCTTAGTTTACAAGAAACAGCAGCGCTGTTTGCTAATACAAATGCCGATGCCAAAATCAACGGTGATTTAGTGCTGTTTGTAACAGCGGGCGACATCACAGATTCCGAATTTAAAACATTATCTCAGTTAGCGTCCGCAGGTCAGCGCGTGTTGCTAATCTGGAACAAACTAGACCAATATTTGCCAGAACAGCAGTCGCAGGTTTTGAACTCTTTGCAGCAGAAAATGCAAGGAATATTGGGGACAGAAGAGATAATTGCGATCGCAGCTTCTCCCAATTCTATTAAAGTGCGCCAGCACCAAGCGGACGGCACATTTAAAGAACGGATCGAAAATCAAGTCTCTCAACTCGACGCGCTGACGGAAAGATTGACTAAAATCTTAACTGAAGAGCGGCAACAGTTGGTCTGGGCGAGTGCAGTGCGCGAGGCTGCAAGTATCAAGCTAGAGGCAAAAACCTTATTAAATGCAGTCAGGCGCGATCGGGCAATTCCCATTATCGAACAATATCAGTACATCGCCGCCGCCGCCGTCTTTACTAACCCGGTTCCAGCTTTAGACTTGCTAGCAACAACCGCCATCAGTACCCAACTCGTAATTGACCTCGGCGCTATCTACCAGCAACAGTTTTCCTTAGACCAAGCTAAGACAGTAGCGGGTACTTTAGCTAATCAAATGTTTAAATTGGGATTAGTAGAACTGTCTACCCAAACTATTACTGGACTGCTGAAAAGCAATGCCGTCACCTATGTAGCAGGAGGCGCTGTGCAGGGAATTAGTGCAGCATATTTTACCAGAATAGCAGGACTGAGTTTAATTGAATATTTCCAAAGTCAAGAACTGGAAAATGCTCCCAAAGGCATTTTCAATCTCGACCAGTTGACTAAAACTTTGCAAGCAGTATTTACGCAAAATCAGCAAGTTTCCTTCTTGCAATCTTTCGTCAACCAAGTGGCGAGTCGCCTTTCATCTCAGGTATCTGGGCCCGAAACCGTTAAGTCGGCGGCCAATTAAGTAAAATAAAGGAACCGGCAAGATGCCTGTTCCACAAGACAGTTTTTCTGTTGTGGAACAGGCATCTTGCTTGTTCCACGGCAGAACCAGGCAACCAGTTAATATTTTCCTTCTTCCTTCTGCCTTCTGTTATACAATTAAATAAACTTTGCACGATGATACAAACTCAACCCAAAATACTAACCTTTGAAGAATTTCTAGAAGACAAAGCCGAGAACAGATGCTACGAACTTCACGACGGGGTAATGGTTGAAATGCAGCCAACAGGAGAACACGAAGATATCACAGCATACCTTGTTCAAGAATTTACGCTGCTCTACACCCAACTGCAACTTCCATACCGCATTCCCTCGAAAGCGCTAGTTAAGCCCCCAGCTAAAGATACAGGATATATTCCTGATGTTTTGCTATTAAACCGTCAGGCTTTAGCGTCGGAACCCTTATGGTTGAAGTCAGCAACAATCACCCAAGGAACATCTATCCCGCTACTTGTTGAAGTTGTTAGTACCAACTGGCGCGACGATTATCTCAAAAAGTTGGCAGATTACGAAATGATGGGCATCCTCGAATATTGGATTGCGGATTATGCTGCATTCGGCGGAATACGTCATATTGGCGACCCCAAAGAACCGACGCTTTCGGTTTGTCAGCTCGTGGACGGAGAGTATAGGATTAGACAGTTCAGAGGGAGCGATCGCATTATTTCACCTACATTTCCCAATATGGAGCTGAACGTCGATCAAATTTTCCGAGGCGGCGCCTAGTGTTAGGGAAAAGAACAGGCAAGATACCTGTCCCACAAAAATTTTTTGTTATTGTGGAACGGGCGGGATATCCCGTTCAATATTTTTTGGAAAACTCACAACAAAAAAATTATAAATTTATGAAAAATTGTATTAAAATAAGAAATAGGATTTATAATTCGACGATCAATTATACCTGCTTAACAAAGCCGATCGCCAATGGCTGACAATTCCCTTCAAGAAAATCGATTATCTCTTGCCCGTGCCAGTTTGCGCGAAGCCCTGGCGCGCTATTCCCACCTGCGCCAAGGGAAAAAAAACTCGAATAATACAGAATTAGAAGCGGCGCTGCAATATCAGTTAGATATTTTAACTTCCACCTCAGAAAAACTAGACCACAACATAATCCGCATTGCTACTTTCGGCTTAGTCAGCCGTGGCAAGTCAGCCGTATTAAACGCGCTTTTAGGTCATAAAATTCTGCAAACAGGCCCTCTCAACGGCGTAACTCAGTGGCCGCGTTCCGTGCGCTGGAGTGTGCCTTTATCATTCCTTGACAGCGAGGAATCTCCCCAACCCCCCCTGGCCAAGGGGGGGAAAGGAGGCGTGCAAGTAGAATTAATCGATACTCCGGGACTTGATGAAGTTGGTGGCGAAGTGCGCGGCGAAATGGCGAAACAAGTAACTCGTCAAGCTGACTTAATTCTCTTTGTCGTTGCAGGCGATATCACCCGAACTGAATATCAAGCGCTGTGCGAATTGCAAACAGCTCAAAAACCGGTGATTTTAGTTTTTAATAAAATTGACCTGTATCCAGAATTAGACAGAAAAGCTATTTACCAAAGTTTGCAAGCGCTGGGAAATTCTGAAGAGTTAGCAGCCACTGCGGTAACAGAGGAAACAGATAGCGAAAATTTGTCCGATCGCCCAAACAACCCATCTGATAAATCTACTGCCAAATCACCCGCTAAAACTTCCAAATCATTAGAAATAGTCATGGTAGCCGCCGAACCAGCACCGGTGCAAGTGCGGGTGGAATGGTCAGACGGAAGAGTCACTCACGAATGGGAGTCGCCGCCGGCGCAGATAGACGAACTCAAACATAAAATTCTCACAATTCTTAACAGAGAAGGTCGATCGCTCCTGGCTCTAAATGCTTTAGTTGAAGCTAGAGATGCCGAAGCAAACATTGCCCGTCACGTTCTCAAATTGCGACAAACAGAAGCCGAAGATTTAATCTGGCAATTTGCAAAATATAAAGCTTTGGCTGTCGGTTTAAATCCAGTGGCATTCTTGGATGTAATGGGAGCAAGTGTCGCAGATTTAGCCTTAATTCGCTCTTTATCCAGACTTTACGGCTTACCCATGACTGGTTACGAAGCGGGAAAACTTTGGCAGACCATTTTCTCCAGTGCTGGCGGCGTACTTTTGGGAGAATTAGGTAGCAGTTTTCTCTTGGGATTTGGCAAAAGTGCAGCCGCAGCGGCCCCGCACATCGGCTTTTCTACTTTTGCCGGAGTCGCTGTCACTCAAGCTAGTTTAGCAGCTTACGGAACCTATGCTGTCGGTCGTGCCGCCCAAGTTTATTTAGAAAAAGGCTGCACCTGGGGCCCCTTGGGGCAAGATACGGTAATTCAAGAAATTCTCGCCACCATCGAGCGTAATACAATTATCGATCGCTTGCAGCAAGAGTTTAAAATTGGCACTTAAAAATTGCCCTAGTAGTTGATTATGGTGCGTCAGGAGATGGTTATTTGTGATAATCGAAGAGCTAGGATCTGACGCACCCTACTAATTTTATTAGTCTACCCTTTTCAAAAAAGAATACAAATGTAGGTAAGCTCCAAAGCACGATAGCCCTCAGTGATTCCCACTTCTTTAATCGAAAATCGTATTACCGTCTCGCTATTCTCACACCTTCCCTAAAATGAGCGATCGTCGCAATTACCGCTATAGAAAAGTAAAATATTCTAATCAGCCAAAAACAAACCCGCATTGACCAAGTAACAATAGTCGGAGCAATACCTGTGAACTGTACAAATCTGGAATTAACTTTTTTTTCAAAGCTGTCAAGATCTTTCATCTCCGATTGTTTCGCCGGAATAACGGGAAACTGACCAGTATATACGTAATAACCGATAAAACCAGGCAATCCAACTTTTCTATTCAAAAATGAGTTAGTTAAGATTGCAGTTTGCGAAGGCGATAATTTATCCGATTCTTCCACTTTGTCCAGCCAAGAATTATATCGAATGGCTGGCGTAATCATGAAAACTAAGGGAACTATAACTATCAACACAGCAGCACTAATTTTGCGACCGTATTGAGGGTGTAAAAGCCTTGTCGCCACACCCACTCCCATACCGATAAATGCAAATATCAATATATTTAACAGTTCAATAATTTCGATCCCCCTCAACAAATCACCGATAATCAGAATTGTATATAATAATTTGTCAGCTAGTAGCAGAGCTGCCCACTTGATCAGCATTGAAACGCCTATAATAGTAGCTACAATCGCCACATACCCGATGGCACCTAGAACATACAGGAAAATGGAACCGGCTTGTTTGAATGATTGCATGGAATTATTCACTCTTGTGAAAGTTTAGGAGTCTGATTGACAAAATTTTTGAAAATTTAGAGCAATCTGGAGTTCCAAATTTGTTTTTTTAAATTGATTAGTTTGACATCTTGAAATCAAGCTAAAATCTACAATCTACAATCGATCGACAAGTTCCCGCGCGGCCGCTTTCGTGACTTGTGCGATCCGTTCTTTCACAACATCCTCTTCGATCGCCCTCGGCTCTGATTCTGGTTCGCGATCGATCCCCAACCATAAAAGATACTCGATATTACCGGCCGGGCCAAGTAAAGGCGACCACGTTAAGCCGCGTTGCTGCCATCCTAAAGCTGTGGCTGCCTTCCACACTTGAAAAATCGCATCAGCTTGAGTTGCTGAGTCTCGCACTACGCCTTTTTTCCCGACTCTCTCGCGCCCTACCTCAAACTGCGGCTTTACCAGCAACACGGCTTCTCGCGGTGGTGCCAACAATTCCCACAGCGCGGGTAAAATCTTATCCAGGGAAATAAACGACACATCTACTACCGCCAAATCTGCTGGCCCAGAGTCGCCGTAAAGCTGAGTAGCAGTCATGTACCGCAAATTGGTGCGTTCTTTCAAAATTACCCTCGGATCGTTACGCAAGCCCCAATCTGCTTGACCGTAGCCAACATCTACGCCGTAGACTAGGGCGGCGCCGGCTTGCAGCAAACAGTCGGTAAAACCGCCTGTGGAAATGCCCCCGTCGAGACAAATTCTGCCTGCAACGGGAATTGCAAAAACTTCTAAAGCTTTGGCTAATTTGTCGCCGCCTCTGGAAACATAGCGCGATCGCTCTTTAATCTGAATTTTTGCTGCAATGTCAACCTCAGTACCAGGTTTGTCAACTACCTGCTGGTTGATAGAGACTTTCCCAGTCCGAATCAATGCCTGAGCTTGCTGTCTGGAACTGCACAAATCTAGGCTGACCAATAAAGTGTCTAGTCGCTGTTTAGCCAAGGTTTTTAATCTGTACGGATAGGGTTAAGAACAGTACCAGATTAGCACTTACGCACAAGCCCCACTGCTAATTTTTGACGATTATTTTGGTTTTGCGATTGTCGCGAGGCGATCGCCCCCAGCTTACATGATGTGATTGAGATCGCTCTGAGTGTGTAGTTTTATCACAGATAAACATTCATAGAATCACACAATAATTTTTGTTACTAGCGGATGATTTATATGCAGCTAAAAGCGCTACAAATACCATCAGGGCGATCGACAATGAAAACAATTAACTTTCCTATCAGAAATCCCGGCACTTGTCAAGAAAATCCCCTCGCCTTCGTCAGCGGTGACATCATCCACATTCTTTACCCCAATGGCGAAGTAGAAGCAACAACCGTCGCACAAATCGATCTGCGCCAAACTAAAAATCCCCTGGACAAATGCCTCGTCTGGGGATGTGTTGACGATTTTTAGCACCAGTTTCAAACAAGAATGCAATTGTAGGGAAGCTCCAAACCCTTAATTCATAAGTCATTCCCAATTATTTAAATTTTTAATCTATTATTTTTAATCTATTATTTTTAATCTGAAATCTTTAATCTAGAATTGTATAACCCATAAAAAAAGATCGCTTGGAGGCGGTGAAGCCAAAAAAAGCGATCGATCCAACTGCTGCTAACTGCCAGCCACAAGTGCAATTTACTGCTAAAAGAATTAGCAAATTGACTTAAATATCTTGTTCGCTCAATTCGCGAATCATGTAATCAAAAGGCTGATCCAAAAAAGGCCCTACAGACAAGCCAGCAGCTTCCACCTGAGCCTTAACCATTTCCTTCATAATGCTAATCCCCATCACCGTCGGGCCAATAGGAACGCTTAGAGAATTGTAAGTTTCTCGCAAACCTTGCAGCACGCGCTCGTCGAGCACGTCGGTACTTCCAGCCACCAGGGCGTAAGTAGCATAGCGCAAGTAGTAGTCCATATCCCGCAGACAAGCCGCATAGCGACGAGTCGTGTAGGCATTTCCACCGGGACGGATCAGTTCGGGCTGTTCAGCGAATAGCTGGATACCAGCTTGCTTAACAATTGCCGCAGCATTGCTGTTAATCGCAGCCGCCGCCTGTACCCGTGCCGTGCCCGTTGCAAAATAAGATTTCAACCGATCGATACCATCTCGGTCTAAATACCTACCAGCAACATCATAATTTTCAATCAGGCTCGTCACTGCATCGCGCATAAGTTTCTCTCCCAAAAATCTTTATCAATACTTTGCTATCTGAGACAGACCGCCTATTGTAGACTACTACAAATCGGCGTTTGATTAAGATTTGAGATAGGATTTTCACGAAGGGTAGTCTATCCGTGGCAAACTGTCGTAAAATTCAGCCGTTTGCCTTGTATCTTCAGCCGAAAAATCCACAGGGCAAGAATTTCAAACTGCCCGGCCGCACTGGCCCCCTATTTCAGAATTTTGTAGCCCTAGATACAAAATAGTGGATACTGAAGGCCTACGATCGCCCAAACAGTCTGAAATCGGCCGATCGCCAAGAAACAACCAATATCAGGAGTAAGTCATGTTCCAGACACCCCAAGAAGCCTTAAACTACATAAAAGAAAATAAGATCCAGATCGTTGACCTCAAATTCATCGATATGCCGGGGATCTGGCAACACCTTTCCCTGTACCACGACCAAATCGACGAAACTGCATTCACAGACGGCGTACCCTTCGACGGTTCCAGCATTCGGGGCTGGAAAGCCATCAACGAATCAGACATGACGATGGTCATCGATCCGACCACCGCTTGGATGGACCCGTTCATGGCAGAACCGACCATCAGCTTCATTTGCAGCATCAAAGAACCTCGCACCGGCGAACCGTACAGTCGCTGTCCCCGCACCATTGCCCAAAAAGCCATAGACTACTTGCTTACGACCGGTATCGGCGATACAGCATTCTTTGGCCCGGAAGCAGAATTCTTTATTTTTGACGACGTTCGCTTCGACCAAACCCAAAATTCCGGGTACTATTACGTAGATTCGATCGAAGGTCGCTGGAATTCCGGCAAAGAAGAAGCAGGCGGCAACCTCGGCTACAAACCGCGTTACAAAGAAGGTTATTTCCCAGTAGCACCAACCGATACCTCTCAAGACATGAGAACGGAAATGCTGCTGACAATGGCAAAATGCGGCGTACCCATCGAAAAGCACCACCACGAAGTCGCCACCGGCGGTCAATGCGAACTCGGTTTCCGCTTTGCCACTTTAGTACAAGCAGCCGACTACTTGCTGACTTACAAATACGTAATCAAAAACGTCGGCAAAAAATACGGCAAAACCATCACCTTCATGCCCAAACCGCTATTTAACGATAACGGTTCCGGGATGCACGTTCACCAGTCGATTTGGAAAGACGGTCAACCTCTATTTGCAGGCGATCAATATGCTGGTTTCAGTCAAATGGGACTGCATTACATTGGCGGCATTCTCAAGCACGCACCGGCACTTTTGGCACTCACCAATCCCACCACCAATTCCTACAAGCGCTTAGTTCCTGGTTTTGAAGCGCCTGTAAACTTAGCTTACTCTCAAGGAAATCGATCGGCATCCGTGCGGATTCCGTTGTCGGGAACCAACCCCAAAGCCAAGCGGTTAGAATTCCGCTGTCCCGATGCTACATCCAACCCCTATTTAGCATTTGCAGCCATGCTGTGCGCCGGCATAGACGGCATCAAGAATCAAATCGATCCGGGCGAACCTTTGGACGTGGATATCTACGACCTTTCCCCTGAAGAATTGAGCAAAATTCCTTCGACTCCCGGTTCCTTGGAAGGCGCTTTAGAAGCTTTAGAAAAAGACCACAGTTTCTTAACTGAAACAGGCGTATTTACCGAAGACTTCATCCAAACCTGGATTTCCTACAAACTCGACAATGAAGTCAACCCGATGCGGCTGCGTCCTCACCCCTACGAGTTTGCTCTCTACTACGACTGTTAGAAAATTAAACATTAAAAATTAAAAGTTAAAACTGGTAATTATACCATTTTTAACCTGTGATTTTTAATTAATAAGAACGCCGCCCTTAAAAGCGGCGTTTTTTTGAAGTTTAGAACTTCTGGATCAACGCCCAGACTCTCCCGTTACCCGACACTATCTGGGCAACGCTGTTAGTAGTAGGGCCCATTGTAGCCTCAGAGACATCCTCTACAGCCCATTTATTTGCTTTCTCATCAACAATAAACAAATCGTCAGCGGTAGTGCCTTCCTGAACCCGATATATCTTATTCAAAATGAAACGTTGTCGCGCCTCAGCTTTTGGTATGCCCGTAACTTCATCAGGATCGATAGAGAGGGCACTGCCTTCTTTTAATGTACCTTTCGAGTTGCTTAAATTGCGATCGTCCCTTTGAGCAACCCGCACGCCGTGAAGCTGCAAACCAGGCTCAATCTCAGAGATATTTGAGATAGCAGCTACGGCCCCACTTTTTCCCAAACCGAGAACCGCTGCACTAACAGTCAAAATTAGCAAAAACTTGAAAGGATTCACTGTATTTATGCTCCTTCTTTTGTGAGATTCTGCACTCATTCTAAATTAGCAATTAGCAATTAACAATGACCAAACGATGTCCGATATTTTTGTGATGATCCGCAATCAGAGTAACGTCGCCATGACTTCAGTTGACGGCATTGCGTTTGTCACTTTACTGACTCAAGAAGGACGAGTGCTGGCCGAGGAGACAGTTGACCTGTTTGAAGCTGATGTGAATTTTGATAACCTGAAGCCGGGAAAATATACTGTAGTTGTCAGGCACGAAGGCGTTGAACCTCGATCGGCAACTTGTAGTGTTACAATCACCGATGAAGATAAAGTAATCATGCTGACATTTGTTTACCTGGAGCTAGAACGGGTGCTGCTCCGCATTCAAACTTCAACCGAAGAAAGACTATGACCGTGAAAGTTACTCCGCCAAATTCAATTAAAATGTTTCGTTATCGAGTACATTTCTTGGCCAAAGACCTCTGGAGGGAAAAAAACCCGGTTTGTCGGATGAATCTGGCTTTACAGTTAGCCGATGTGGCGACAACTTTGGCTAGGTTAGAAGTAGAAGAGGCGCGAAAATTTCAACAAGAGTCTGCTAGTGTTGAGGCTTCAGACTCGACGGAACCTGAAGAGTTTTGAGTGCGTGAGATTGCTTTCTGCGATCCGCGCCACCCTTGCGTGATAGCAGTTTAAAAAAATAATCTAACTGTATAAAAGCTCCCAACCCTGATAGTCATCAGTCATTTTTAATCTAAAATCTAACATCTAAAATGGTAGGGCTCGCAACACCAAATTATTTTCGTTGGTTGGGCTAGTAAAAAAATTGTCTGTATAAAATTGAATCTCCGTGCTAAACAATAACTTTCTGCCTTGGGAGGTAATTGGTTGTCGAAAAAAGTGCGTTACACTTATATAAGTATCTTTACAAAACAACATAAAAGCATGACTGTTGCCTATCCCCGCAAGCTTCGCAACGCTATGGGAGCGCGCGAAATTTTAGCTAATGTAGTGCGCGATCGCGAAATTCACCTGATCACCCTCAACCGCTACCGCTACAGCGAACAGCGCAGTTGCAAAGACCTCACCGACGTGATCGAACGGCTAGACGGGGAACCTGCCGAACTCGTGCGCGACCTCTCCCGGCATATTTCCGACGAAGCGCGACACGCGATGTGGCTCACCGACTTGCTGGTAGACCTCGGCCAAAATGTGGGAACGCCGCCGGGAATCTCCTACATTGACGAATTTGACCGCCTGCTGAACAAAGAGCAATACCGCAACCTCGATGACGGTATAATTGCAGTTTTAGCCGCAATCAATGTCACCGAAAAGCGCGGCTGCGAATACTTCTCAGCGCACATCCACGCCCTCAAACAGGCTCCCCAAACCGCAGAAAACGTCAAAATCCGCGAAACCATCGAAAAGATTTTTCCAGAAGAAGCTGGTCACGTCCGCTGGGGAAACCGCTGGCTGGGGTCCATAGCTGCCAAAAGCCCGGAACACCGCCAGAAGGTGGAACAGGCAAAGCGCAAGTATGTCGCGATCGAACAAGCAGCTTTTGAATCGGGAATGGATATCATGCTGGGGGCAGAACTCCGCCGCGTCACCCGCCTGGTAGACATTGCCAACACCATGCCGATGTGGGAACGCCCGCAATACCTGATGGAACGCTTGCCCGCAAGCCTGCTGGCCCCCGACCTACAAATGACCAGAGTCGATGTAGCTCAGCGCGCCTGGAACCGCGACCCGCAGGCATTTATGGAGAAATTGGTGCCCATGTTCCTCAACGGCTTGAATACCATTGAGAAGAAGCCGGCGGCGGCTAAGCCCAAGGCTTAAATACGATCGCGAACCTGGTTGAAACCGCTCTGCAAGTCAAACTTGCGTCTGCCTCCGAAAACAAGCGATATCTACTGGTTCCCAGGCATAGCCTCGGAACCAGTTATTTAAAGTCATAATTTTAAGCTTTAGCAAGTAAACTAATTATTGGAATAGTTTTCCATCTAAATATAATTATGACTACCAGCGAGCCGAACATACAAACAGCTTCCGCAGAAAGCCTATCGAGTGAAAGCGCGATCGCCTCTGAGCAGGTCGAAAAAGCCACAGCCGTCACCTATGCAGAAGAAATTGAAACTGTCATCGCCAGCATGGCTGTAGACCAAAAAGTGATGGTCGGTCAAAATGAAGCTGGCGGACATCTTTGGAAGTTTAAGTACGGCAGTGTTGAAGTGTTCGTGCAACTCACCGGCGAAACCGAAGAGGATACTTTGACTGTTTGGGCTTTTGTACTGCAGTTGCCAGCGAAGAATGAAGCTCAATTAATGCGGAAACTTCTAGAAATGAATTGGCTGTCTACTTTGGAATCTCATTTTGCCATTGTTGACAATCAAGTTGCGGTAATATCGACTCGAACCATCGCCGAAATCTCGGCAGGGGAAATTTCTCGGGTTATTACTATTGTCGCCACGATCGCCGATGATAATGACGATATTCTGCAAGCAGAATTCGGTCAGTAGTCATTAGGGTGCGCGACTTTTGAGCGAGCTACACTCAGCTAAATTATTGGCCGTCGCGCACCTGACATTTAAGTAGCGTGCGCGAGCTTTTGGTCTATTTATTTAAAGAGCAATGGTTTTACAAATGAAGCCATACGATCTAATTCTCCTTTGTTGTGTTTGAGAAGATTATGTCCCCATAACTCATTTGTGTTGTCAGAACAATCTTTTGCCAGAGCTTCTCCAATCTCCTCAAAAGTCTTTTTGATGTCTGTCCTTAGATTCTCTGGTTCAGATAGCACTCCCAGCACGAATACTCTTGCTTTTAGATCATCGGGAATATTACTTTCTACATAACTCAACCGATTTTCATTATCATCGAAATCAATGAGCAAAACCATCATTCTTTGTGGTAATTGTCGCATTTCAGACGCATACTTCTTCGTGAATTCCTCCACAGTTTTTTTCCAACCACCAGGAAGTGGCAGGACTTTAACAGCACGGTTATTAAGGTTTGGCGCAAGAAGAAATCCGTTGGCAATCTGGCGATTAGCATCATCTTCGGCCAACACATGAATGTGCGGTTTATACTTATTACTCATAGCTCTATGTCGCCACCAATCAAGGCATTTATCAGGTCGCCTTTAACAGACATCTCACTCAGCGGTCTGACTAAAGTTGGCTCTAAGTGGCTTTTGCGATCTAATACAAAGGTATTTTCATTTGAAAACTTGCGGATTGCTTCAGGATTATGCGATGTCACTAAGATTTGACCGCTATTTTTAAATGAGCGTCGCAGAGACATTACAAAATGTCCAACCTCCGATAAGGATAGATAGTTATCTGGCTCGTCCCAGAAGCAAAAAAGGGGACCATAAAATTTGTTTGCAGCCAAGACAACAGCGCAAAGAAAAAAGCATTTCTCCCCGTCAGATAAGTCATTAAATTCAATACTCAGATTGGCATTATTTGCTTCAAACCGAACAATCATGCTTTTCGAGTCTTTGCCGATTAGTTCATTCAGAAAATCCTGAATGTCAGGCATGACTTCTCGGAGATATTTATCAACCTGTGTGTAGGCGGCAGGATAGCGACTAAGTAACCCAGAAACCCACTCCCCAAAGTTTGAACCATCTCGCTTTGGCTCCAAAGTTTCACCGTTTGAGTCTCCAGTCATCAAGCTGGGAATCGGGGCTAAAATGATCATGCGAGCAAGCCAAGTTTTGAAAATATGAAGCGGATCAGCCTCAGATTGCTCCTGAATTACTGGCAGGGCAACAAGATGCCAATCAACCCGAAACTGAGCTTCACGATTTTGGGAGCTGGTGTGAAGAGTGACTTGGGCTTCTTTTCGAGAGTAAATTGGATCTCCTGCAACGAGCAGTTGCTCTTCAAAAACTCGAAGCTCTCTAAATTTTTCTGGTAAATCTAAGGCAAGGACATATTTGTATAATTTATCTTCGAGTAATACTTCTATTTCAAACCGGATCGGAACATCAGACCTTCCACGAGCGAAATCTTTCGAGCTAATAAGGTTAAGTTTTTCAAGGTCGCGCATTCTATTGATGCCTCGACAAATCTTCTGAAGAACTTCTAATGCAGAGGCAGTAGTTGATTTACCTGCACCATTTTTTCCAATCAAGAGAGCAGATGGCATTCCCTTTATGGGCAGTTCAAAGTTTTCTAGGCATCTGAAGTTGTGTACATATAGTCTTTGCAGCATAGCAAAACAATTCCAAGGAGTGGGAAGTGAAAAAACTTTTTGAACTTTTGGAAGTGCTTAATTAGGGGATAGGCATTGCCATAAACTTCCAAAAAGTTCGGGTGCTTTTCTGAGCTAGAGAGGGATGAGTTGCCGAACAATTAATCCCCGCCGCCAACTTTTACCTCCTACTCGTCAAAAAACACCACTGCCCCAAATTTACTCCGTACTTAAAACTTAATATGCAGGCCCTGCAATCCAAGCAATCGTGATTCCCAGCCCCAAACCTACAAGCACTTGAAAAGGAGTGTGTCCCAGCAACTCTTTCAGGCGAGCCTCATTAAGGTTGTGATCTTCCTCAAAAAACTCGTCAATAATTTGGTTGAGGATGCGAGCTTGCTTGCCTGCAGCTTGGCGAACGCCTGCTGCGTCGTACATCACAATAATTGCAAAGATCGCAGCGATCGCAAAGTCCGGACTTTCCCATCCCATCGTTTGTCCCACTCCAGCAGCCAAAGCGCCCACAAAAGACGAGTGAGCGCTGGGCATTCCCCCCGTTGTTACCAAATACTGAAGATTAAACTTGCGATTTTTGACCAACTCGATCGGCAACTTCATGATCTGAGCCGCCAGACAAGCGAGCAAAGCAACCACGAGTACATGATTGTTGAATATGCCGCTGCAAATTTCCTGCATAGTGTTTAGTATTTCTAGTTACTGCGGCTGGTAATAAAATCGGCGATAGCCAGCAGCGGTAGAGCTTTGCTCCCAAACACTGCCAATTGAGCCTTAGCATCAGCAACAAGCTGCGAGGCTTGGCGCCGAGACTCCTCAATTCCCCACAAACTGGGATAAGTGACTTTTCCTGCTTGAACATCTTTGCCAGCAGTTTTGCCCAGTTCTTCTTGGGTAGCAGTAATATCCAAAATGTCGTCAATGATCTGGAAAGCCAACCCAATATTTTGAGCGAAACGAGACAGCCGCTGCAAATCGGGAGCCGAGGCACCAGCCAGAATTGCCCCACAAACTACGCAGGCTTCTAACAGCGCGCCTGTTTTATGAGCGTGAATGTAATTCAAAGTTTCCAGAGAAACATCTGTCTTTCCTTCCGATTCCAAATCAACCACCTGACCGCCTACGAGTCCAGCAGAACCCGATGCCCGCGCTAAATGGGCGATCGTCTGCAACACCTGTTGGGGGGGTACGTTCTCAGTTTTAGTGGCGATAAATTCAAAAGCATAGGTCAACAAACCATCGCCAGCCAAAATGGCAATATCCTCGCCGTAGACTTTGTGGTTCGTCAGTTTGCCGCGCCGGTAGTCGTCATTGTCCATTGCCGGCAAATCGTCGTGAATCAGCGACATCGTGTGGATCATTTCCAAAGCGCAAGCTGTCGGAATTGCCATAGATGTAGTGCCGCCGGCCAGTTCGCAGCTAGCCAGACACAGGATCGGACGCAGGCGCTTGCCCCCCGCTAGCAGCGAGTAGCGCATTGCTTCGTAGATTTTCTCTGGGTAGATGACCGGGAGTGCACTGTCGAGAGCTACCTCGATCGCCTCTTTTCGATGGACTAGATAAGTAGATAAATCGAAAGAGGATTCCGGTTGGGACGAACCCATTTCTGTTGCCAATACCATCCCTTGCTCTCTTGTACTTAATATTTATATGGGATATTGTGAGCCGTTGGGGTCGCATCGTGCCGACTTTTACGGCAGTAGTTGCTCGAACTCCGAGCATCAATTAATCATTCTACGGGTGTTGTTGCACAGAAAATCTTTGAGTTTTGATAAGTTTGTCAAATTGCCAGTTAATCTAAAATTTACCAAAAATAATGGGTTTAAAGCCCCGTCCTTCTAGGATGGCTTTCTTTAACTGTGGTATACTTACGCTAGTTATGTCAGCGTAAGTATGCTTGTTTTTGAGGCAAAACTAGAGGGACAAAGCGAGCAGTACGAGCGGCTCGATGAAGCCATTCGTACTGCTCGCTTTGTCCGCAATAGCTGCCTTAGATACTGGTTGGACAACAAGGGGATGGGTAAGTACGAGTTGAGCGCCTATTGCGCTGTTCTCGCCGCATTGTTTCCGTTCGCCGGCAAACTTAATTCCCAAGCTCGACAAGCTTCTGCCGATCAGGCTTGGAGTTCTATCGCTCGGTTTTATGACAACTGCAAAAAAAACAAGCCTGGGAAGAAAGGCTTTCCACGCTTTAAGAAGCATCAAACACATGGCTCTGTTGAATATAAAACAACGGGCTGGAAGTTGTCGTTCGATAGACGAACTATCACCTTCACTGATGGGTTTGAAGCCGGAAGCTTCAAGATGTGGGGAACTCGTGACCTGCACTTCTACCAGTTTAAGCAGATTAAGCGAGTGCGTGTTGTTCGTAGAGCTGATGGGTACTACGTTCAGTTTTGCCTTGACCAAGAACGGGTAGAGAAGAGAAAGCCAACGGGTAAGACTGTTGGACTGGATGTTGGATTGACTCACTTCTACACCGATTCTGACGGTCAGACAATCGAGAACCCCCGTCATCTGAGAAAGTCCGAGAAAGCGATAAAGCGTCTTAGTCGTAAATTTTCTCGCACCACCAAAGGGTCGAAAAACAGAGTCAAAGCGAGAAATCGCCTGAGTCGAAAGCACCTCAAGGTAAGTAGGCAGCGTAAAGATTTTGCCGTGAAGTTGGCAAGATGCGTCATCCAGTCTAACGACTTGGTTGCCTATGAGGACTTGCAGGTGCGTAACATGGTTAGAAACAGACAACTGTCAAAGTCTATATCTGATGCTGCGTGGTCGGCTTTCCGTCAATGGTTAGAATATTTTGGCAAGGTGTTTGGTGTGGTAACGGTTGCCGTACCACCGCACTACACTTCTCAAAACTGTTCCAACTGTGGGGAAGTCATCAAGAAGTCTTTGAGTCAAAGAACACATCGCTGTCACCATTGTGGTTTTGTAATAGACCGAGACTGGAATGCAGCAATTAACATACTTGAGTTAGCACTCCGTACCGTGGGGCACATGGGAACGTTAAACGCCTCTGGAGACATCGACCTCTGCATTGGTGAGGCAACTCCTCAATGTAAGCCGAGTCGTGGAAAGAGGAAGCCCAAGAAGTGATTCTTGGAATCCTGCGGTACGGCCGGGGAGGATGTCAAAATCTCAAATATCAAATCTCAAATCCGCTGCTGCTGTCTGGCGACTTCCAAAAACCGCTGCACCGCCGCCGTTGGATCGCTGCGCCAAATTAGAGCGATCGCCACAATGCAGGTTGATTCTGGCAAAGATTTGTAAACAACCCCGCTGCGCTGAAAATTTTGCATCGACTCAGGGACGATCGCCACTCCCATCTCGGCGGCTACCAGACTCACAATGGTTTGCATTTGAATTGCTTCTTGAGCTGCGATCGGGCTAAAACCTGCTTGCTGACAAAGACTGACGATCGCATCGTACAATCCCGGAGCCTGGGAACGGGGAAATAGGATGAACGGTTCCGTGGAAAGTTCGCGTAATTCAAGATGCGTGCGATCGACCAAATGATGTGTTTCTGGCAGTGCCACGATCAGCGGTTCTCGAAAAATGATTTCAGAATTTATCCCATCTTCCTCAACCGGAGGACGCACGAAGCCGATATCAATTTGCCCGAATCGCAGCCGCTGCAACTGTTCGTTTGTCGTCAGTTCGTGCAGTTCGAGCTTGACGGCGGGACACCGAGTGCGAAACGCCTGCAAAATGGCTGGAACCACGTTGTGTGCTGCAGAACTCACAAAGCCGATCGTCAGTTGGCCGAGTTCGCCGCGACTTGTCTGCCGGCCGAGTTGAATTGCTCGATCGACTTGCTGCAGAATTTTCCCGGCTTCCTCGAAAAAAACCTGTCCCGCTGCCGTTAACTGCACCGTCCGCTTGGTGCGGCGAAACAGTTGAAACCCCAACTCTGCCTCTAAATGCTGGATTTGTTGACTCAGTGGAGGTTGAGCAATATGCAGTTTTGCCGCTGCACGAGTGAAATTCAGTTCCTCTGCAACTGCAATGAAATAACGCAAATGCCGAAGTTCCATAGCTCCCCAATCATTTATATTTTAAAAGTATAAGTTGTTAGTTAAACATATATTGGACATTTATGATGGCATTTAATACAGTGATTAATAGGCGAATTGAGAATTAAACAATGGCTAATTTGGATATCAAAATTAGAGAAGCAGAGCTGGCAGATTTGGAATTAATCCTGGATTTTATTTCACAAAAAAGCGAGTTTGATGGATGTAAAAATCTGTTGAAAGCAACAGCCGATAAATTGCAGGAAACCTTGTTTTGCCAGCCTCCGCTAGTGCGGGTTTTGTTGGCTGAAGTTGCAGGAACAGCGGTAGGCTTTGCTCTTTTTTATTTCTCATATTCAAGTTTATTGACGCAGCCGTGTCTTTGGCTTGATGATTTATTTGTCATAGCTCCTATGCGCGGTATGGGAGTCGGTACAGCACTGTTAAAGTCTTTGGCACGAATTGCTGAGTCCACAAATTGCGGGCGAATGGAATGGACTGTTAATACTGGCAATGCGCCGGGAATTGCTTTTTATCAAAAGCAGGGAGCGCGGATTTTGGAAAATATTAGGGTTTGCCGTATTGATGGAAGTGCGATCGCCCAACTCGCTAACAAATAATTTGATTGGTTGTGTGAAGAAGGTTTTTTGTTAACCGCAGGGAACACAGAGAAAATAGATAAAACAGATAAATAGAAGACAGATTTAGGGTAGTTATCATGGCACAAAATTCTTGGAATACCGCTCTTTATGAGGGAAATCATGCTTTTGTTTGGCGGTACGGTGAATCGCTTTTGGAGTTACTAGATCCGAAGGCGGGTGAACAAATTCTGGATTTGGGCTGCGGTACGGGGCAGCTAACTGAAAAAATTGCTCAAACGGGTGCTTTGGTGCAAGGTTTTGATTCATCTTTGTCAATGATTTCCACGGCAAAAGTTAACTATCCTCACATTAATTTCTCCGTCGCAGATGCGAGAAATTTTCAAGTAGAAAAGCCGTTAGATGCTGTGTTTTCTAATGCAGTTTTGCACTGGATTAAGCAGCCGGATGCTGTGATTAATTGTGTGGAAAAAGCGCTGAAGCCGGGAGGGTGTTTTGTGGCTGAGTTTGGCGGTAGGGGGAATGTGGATGCGATCGTCCGCGCACTTTTGAGTGTTTTGTCAGAAATTGGCTGCGAGGAGCCTGAAGCGCTTAATCCTTGGTATTTTCCGAGTATTGGCGAGTATGCTGGGCTTTTGGAAAAGCAGGGATTTGATGTGGGTTATGCGGTTTTGTTCGATCGCCCGACTCCCCTAGAAGGTGGCAGCGCGGGTATGGTAAATTGGATTGAAATGTTTGCTGGCGGGTTTTTGTCGGGGTTGTCTGATGATGTGCGATCGCAGGTAATTAACGCAGTTGAAGAACGTTTGCGCTCGGCGCTGTACCGCGATGGTAATTGGATTGCAGATTACCGCAGAATTCGCGTTGTTGCTGTCAAAAATTCCTATTTAAATTGTGTATGAAGATCAAAATTAGCTTAAAATCACCCAACCCTGTCAAATTCAGTTGACACGCCTTCTATGCCTACATTAAAAGAAAAAGAACCTCAATCCATCTTTGATCCTCCGACTTTTGCTAAGGTCGAGGAAGAACGCCGTCATCGCAAGCAGCGCCTTGCAGCAGCCTTACGTCTGTTTGGACACTTCGGGTTTAGTGAGGGCGTCGCGGGACACATTACCGTCCGCGACCCTGAACACCTGGATTGCTTCTGGGTCAATCCGTTGGGTAAACACTTCAGTCTCATCCGGGTCAGCGACCTGCTGCTGGTGAACCATGAGGGTGAAGTTATAGAGGGGCATAAGCCTATTAACACGGCAGCTTATGCAATCCATTCTCAAATTCATGCAGCCCGTCCTGATGTCGTGGCAGCAGCACACGCTCATTCAATTTACGGCAAAAGCTGGTCTAGCCTCGGTCGTCTCCTCGACCCCCTCACCCAAGATGCCTGTTCCTTCTACGAAGACCACAGCCTGTTTGATGACTACACGGGAGTAGTTCTCCAGCTTCAGGAAGGCAAGCGCATAGCAACAGCACTAGGAGAGAAGAAAGCCATTATCCTCCGCAACCACGGTCTACTCACGGTGGGTCATTCAGTTGATGAAGCGGCTTGGTGGTTTGTGGCAATGGAACGTTCTTGTCAGGCGCAGTTGATGGCAGAGGCGGCTGGCACCCCCATCCTTATCGACTCTGACAATGCTCGTCTGGCGCAGCGCCAGGTAGGCTCACATCAGGTAGGCTGGTTTAGCTTTCAACCGCTTTACGAATTAATCGTACATCAACAACCTGAACTGCTGGAGTAAAGCAGGTTTGATGTATTTTGAATCAAGGACTATTTAGAAATCTCAATGAATCGGCACTGATTGTTTCAACCACGCTCTGTACACAGTAGAAAATAGCTAGGAGATAGATATGAAGGTAAATACACAGCTTTTATCAAAAAATGTTGGTCAACAAATCATCAATACGGATAATATTAATATTTTAGACCTGGACAGGGAAGAAATTATTAACCTGTTTAAATCTTATGGTTTCTTGCTGTTTAGAGGGTTTGAAAATAGTGTTGACACTTTTACGCAATTCACTAACTCCCTTAGTAAAGATTTTCTAGATTACACCGGAGGCGTCTTTAATCGCCGAGTAATTAATGGGAATGCAACTATTTTAAGCGTCAATGATTTTAAGGACGAGATTAAATTACATGGAGAAATGTACTATCAGCAAGATATTCCGTTGATGCTTTGGTTCTTCTGTGCTCATCCAGCATCACAAGATGGTGAAACAATATTATGTGATGGGAGGCAATTTTTTAATGAACTGAGTAGTCCCCTCAAAGAGTTATTTAGCAAGAAAAAACTAAAGTATGTTGGTCATTTGAATAAAGATGCTTGGCAGAAGCAATACAAAACTAATGATTTAAAAGTAGTAGAACAGACCTGTATAAGGAATAATTTATTGTTGCAAATAAATGACGATGAATCCATTGATCTTCAATATATTTGTCCAGCAATACATCCTAGTAGATGTGGGAAATATCCGACCTTTATCAGCAGCTTATTGCCAGCAAAACATAGATATAAAAACACTGTTTTCTTTGAGGATAATTCAGAAATTACTGATGATATTGTTTCTGAGCTTAATGAAGTGGCTGATAGAATAACTACAGAGATATCCTGGCAAGCAGGGGATATTCTAATGGTTGACAATACTAGGATAATGCATGGAAGAAGAGCTTTCTCTGATCATCAACGAGATATTTATTTGCGGTTATGTTCTCCAGCGTTTCCATTCTAAATCCAACTCCACGCAATCACGGTAAGAGCATCTCAATCAGACTGGGAAAAAAGACTTGATAATTTTCATTATGTAGTCATCATTGATCGCAGCTCGTAGTCTTTTCTGGCGTCAGCTAGGCTTGAAAGTGTTTTTTTGATTGACAGCATTAACTGCAATATTTGTAGGTGCGTTGCTTCCTGAAAACTCGATTTTTTCACCCAATTTTTTAGCAGCGACGCACCCTAACTTAGGTGTACTTCTAATGACTAAAGACTACTTGATACTGTAACTCGAAACCGTATTTTCCAAAAGCATAGCAACAGTCATCGGCCCGATTCCTCCTGGCACCGGCGTGATAAATTCGGCTACTGTTTTAACAGCATTAAAATCAACATCTCCGGCCAAACGACTCGTACCGTCTGGATTGACGACGCGGTTAATACCGACATCAATTACTACTGATCCAGGTTTGACCATATTAGCTGTAATCATTTCTGTGCGGCCGACGGCGGCGATTAGAATATCGGCTTGGCTGGTAATCGATTCTAGGTTTTTCGTCCGCGAATGAGCGACAGTAACAGTGCAATCGGCTTCTAATAGCATCAGCGCCATAGGTTTACCTACCAAAATACTCCGTCCCAATACAACGGCATTTTTTCCTTTCAAATCAATCTGGTATTCCTGCAATAACCGCATCACTCCGGCGGGAGTACAACTTCGCAAACCTTCCTCCCCGCGCACGAGACGGCCTAAATTTACTGGGTGAAGTCCGTCAGCATCTTTGTCGGGGGCAATTTGGTACAGCAGCGAAATTGCATCTAAGTGCTCTGGTAGTGGTAATTGCACTAAAATGCCATCTACTCGATCGTCCTCGTTGAGCGCACGAATTGCAAGTTCTAGTTCGGCTTGAGTAGCGTTTGCGGGGTAATGCTGGCCGAAGGAAGCTATGCCAACTTTAGCGCAGGCTCGCTCTTTATTGCGAACATAGGCTGCGCTAGCTGGGTTGTCGCCCACCATCAGCACCGCAAGTCCGGGAGGACGGCCCTTTTGGGGTTGTAGGGTGCGGACTCGATCGCTCAGCTCGGTTTGAATCTTTGTCGCTAAAGCTTTGCCATCTAGTATTTGAGCAGTTTTGGCATCCATTGTAGACTCTGGGTTAGGGGCTGACGATTTTAGATTTTAGCTTAATCCTCGTCAAGGACTACACTAGAGAAATTTCTTACTTGCGATCAATTCTTGGGATTCTGTTAAAGTAAGTCGTATCTCAAATCTCAACTCAGTTGACCAATGACTACTGCAATTAAGCAAGTTTGGGTTCAAAGATTCTGCACCGGCTCTTTATCGCTAATCCTCGCCAGCGGTTTTTTCAGTTGTGGCAATTTACCTCTGTCTCAACTTAATCTTGGCTTTAATGTGGCTAGCATTGGCGACGTTCAACAAAAGCGGCAAGTGGATGCTGAAGTTTATCTTCGGGGAAAGGTAGAAAATCGTGCTCCGTTTGTGGGGAATGCGGCTTATCAACTTGAGGATGGTACTGGCAGTATTTGGATTTTAACCAAGCAAGATTTGCCCCAGCTTGGGGATGAAGTGTTGCTGAAGGGAGAAGTCCGCTACAAGAGTATTACTCTGAAGGAATTAGCCGGAAAAGATTTAGGTGAAATTTATGTTGAGGAAATGGAACAGTTAAAGCGCACTCCCAGTTCAGACAAGGGGAAATAGGCATTGGTTATTTGTTGTTTGTTATTTGATAATTGCTCTTTGTTCCCTCTTCCTTATTTAATATCTGAGGAATACTCCATAATTCATCCGTGTATTCGTGTTAAATAAATAATGACTAATGACTAATGACTAATGACTAATGACTAATGACTAATGACTAATAACTAATGACTACTGACTACTGACTAATAACACATGACTAAAATTCACGTTGCGATCGCGATTTTGTACCAAGACGGCAAGTTTCTCTGTCAGTTGCGAGACGATATTCCTCATATCAGGTATCCCGGACATTGGGCTTTGTTTGGCGGACACTTGGAACCGGGAGAAACTGCCCAAGTGGCTGTATTACGGGAATTATCAGAGGAAATTTGCTATGCTCCTGCAAGTGTTTCTTTTTTCTGTTGCGATGTCGAAAAAGATGTGGTTCGCCACGTTTTTCACGGACAACTTAGTGCGGATGTCAAGGATTTAGTTTTGCTGGAGGGTTGGGATATGAAGTTGTTGACCCCGGAGCAGATTCGGGCCGGCAAATGCTATTCTGAGCAGTCAGGAGATGTGCGACCTTTTGGCATTGCTCACCAGCGTATTTTATTGAATTTTATTGACTCGATTTGAGAAAATTTCCACGCACCCTAGATGGGAGCGGTTTGAGCAAAGAGATATTCGTAAGGTGGACGGCAGAGCCGTGCACCCTACATTGCAGGGGGTTTAACAGTTAAGAGCGAGCCGCAATCATTCCCGTCTGGCGCGCGTAGTCAAACAATCCTCCGGCATCAATTACGGGGCCTACTTCTCCTAAAGGTTTGAGCGAGAAAGTTCGATCGAGAGTGTGGTTGACAATTACCTCTGCTGTAAAGTCGATCGTCACTTCTTGGCCGGTTACAAACAAGTCGCAGAGTCGCTCGACTGATTCGATCGGGTACAATTCGCCAGTAGCCGAGCAATTGCGAAAGAAAATGCGTGCGTAAGACAAAGCCACCACTGCTGTGACGCCAGCGGCTCCCAGAGCTATCGGAGCGTGCTCCCGCGAAGAACCGCAGCCAAAATTTTCGCCCGCTATTATAATCGGATACCGGGTTTTCTGTTCGCCGGATTCGATAAACTTACCGTAGCGATCGGGCAACCCAATCATCGCATAACTGCCTAGTTTCTCGTACTCATCCGGCTTCGAGGGAACCAGGGTCAGGTATTCGGCCGGGATAATTTGATCTGTATCGATGTTGTCGTCTACAACAAAAATTTGACCGCTAATTACTTTACCCATAGTTTATTTCCTGTTAGCCTCGCTCGATGCTGTGGTGATAATTTTAAGTGGAACCGTATGCAAGATTTGCATCTGTTTATTTTAACCTGGCAGTGTCAGTGATAACCTGTATGAGTAAAAATTAGATCCGAGACTTTGGATTAACAATTAACAATTGCTAAGCGTCAAGATAGTTTTATGGCAAATCCAATAGATGACATTGCTCGACAAGCTCGCGAGGGCTCGGTTGCATCGATTATTCAAATCCTTAATGACGAACTGGCACTGATAGGGGTGAGGGCCCGAGCCGTGTTTGCAGACGGGGTGCTGCAACTGCTGTGCGAAGCTGCAACGCCCCAACTGCTCGAAGAGTCTAGTTTGGTCGATCGAGTCCGAGAAATTTTGGAACGCATTTCGCCCCACAATATTCGCCGAGTCAACATCAACAGCCGGCTTGTCCGAGAACACCAACTGCTGTGGCTGGAAGAAATTAGCCGCGATCCCGAAAATCAACTTTTGTGGTCTCAAGAAATTAAACTCCGAAAGCCGAATTTGTTCAAGCGTTTAGCTCTGAGCAACCATCACGAACGCCAAGCTCTCGCAGGCAAGCGGGCTTTGCCGAGAATGGCGATACCTCGATCGATGCAGCAACCGCGGCAATTTCAGCGCGGTATCGTCGGCGGCATCAGCTTGACCGTGCTGTTGCTCGCTGCAGCGGCCGCCATTCACAAAGGACTTAATTCCCAAGTGCCAAACAGCACCCAAGCCAGCACCCAAGCAGTTGCCAGTGCCCCTCCCTCGGAGGCAAAATCTGCTTTGAAAATTTCTAAGGAGACTGTTAATTCTGCTGTTGACTCTTTTGCCCAAGCAGTGCGAGTAGCCGAACAAGCAGCCACCGAGGGCAAAACCGCTCAATCTCGCCAGGACTGGTTAGTCGTAGCTGCTAAGTGGCAGCAAGCTTCCGATTTGATGGCCGCTGTGCCTTCCAAGCATCCCCGCTACACAACGGCTCAGAACCGGACGGCACTTTACCGCGAAAATAGCGATAAAGCCCAACAGGAAGCACAAAATAAGTAAGCAGGTAAGTCGGATAAATTTAACCGTAGAGTTTGCCGCGCTGCTCTGGGTGTTGTGGAAAATGAGTTTTTGAGTCAAAACTCGGAAACTCTCAGCTATAGTTATGAGTGATAATTTGGGGATTTTGAATTTTTGCGATCGGCATTACTCGATCGGCCGATTTGTATCAAAATAAAAATTTGTTAAGATCACAAACTTAAAGAGGAAACATCACAGGGTGAGGAGATGGGTGTCACTAAGCGGTCTCTAGAAAAACTTCATACTACTAATAACCGTCAAAATTAGCGGGAATGGCATTGATAATCATCCGGTAAAGGATGGTAGAGTTCATCCCGTACAGCTCCAAGGGTAAAAAACAGGAAAATAGAACTCGGTCAGATCTGGGTATATTTTTACATATCGATCGACCCGCCGACCGGCTGCACAAACACAGAAAGCAGGCTCATAACAACGGTCAAG
The DNA here is from genome assembly GCF_036700645.1 of Microcoleus sp. S36b_A4. NCBI lineage: Bacteria > Bacillati > Cyanobacteriota > Cyanophyceae > Oscillatoriales > Microcoleaceae > Microcoleus > Microcoleus sp. S36b_A4. The sequence continues at coordinate 61,775 of NZ_JAUBPI010000023.1, forward strand.
CCGATAGTTATGGAAAGGTTCTAGATTGGCAGCGGGAGCCGGCTCAAACATCTTAGAATAAAGGCTTGGTTGCCATGATCGATCGCCAGGGAAATCAAGACTTTACTTCGATCGACCGATCGCCGTCAGAGTCTTGCACTGTGCATTTACCGCAAATCGCAGAACCAGTATCAGTCCCAAAATTTCTGGATCGTCTTATGCAGTTCCAGGTCGATCCTGCCCTTATCGGGCGACAAATTTGCCAAATTCTCGCGACCAGCTTTGATCGAGAACTCCTGCTGCTACAAATAGCCAATACTTTGGGGGTTGCATGGGGGGCAGATTTCTGTTTAGTTACTGCTGTGGTTGACCAAAAAGTAGTACATCCGAATGCTTACTGGCAAAATAGCAGCGATTTCCCCTATGTTGCCCGTGTTGCCGATTCCACCGAAACACCGGAACACCCCCAAACCCCTAGATTAAAACCGCCTAGCATATCACTCGAACATCCCGTTTGGGCAAACGTCCTAGCAGACGGCGAGATAGTGGCGATATCCGACTATCTTGATATTCCGGCAGCTTCATCGCCCAATTCCCCTGTGACTGCGCTGCCTTTTCGGGCAATTTTGGCAGGGCCTGCGCGATTTGGAGGGGCGGTAAATGGGATGATAATTGTTGGTAAGTCGCAACCTCACGAGTGGTCAGTAGCCGATCGGCAGCGCCTTGAAGCAGCATCAGACGCGATCGGCAGCGCGATTTCTCACATTCAAAAAACTCAAGAAATTGCCAGCTTAAACGAACAGTTACAGCAACAAGCTAAATACAAAAATCTTCTCAGGTCAGTTGCTGCCTCGATCGACACAAATTCAGAAGTCGATCGAATATTGCAGCAAGTTATTGAAAATACCGTCGATACCCTGGAAGTAGATAGAGGCCAAATCCTCCTATTGAAATATATAGATCCTCTATTTACAACTCGCTCGCCCAATCAAACTCCCAAAGCGAAAGTCGAATTAGTTTGCGAATCAGTTGTAAAAAAAGAGCCAAACAAACAGGCAATAGCACAAAGCGTAGTCGGCAAAAAAAGCTCAACATCCAAAACAAAAAACAAGGATAAAACTGCTAATTCCCAATCCAAAATCCCCAACTCAAAACCCAATAATTATCCCGCTTTTTGGCTGTCAGAATCTAATTTGTGTCACCAAGCATTCCACAGCGCACCCAAACCCCTCGCCCTCGCTGACGCAGGCGCATTAATCGGCAAAGAACAAGAGGCAGCCACAGAAATTTTGAAACTTCAAGGTATTCGTGGCTTGCTGCTGGTTCCCCTCACGCGCGGTAGTCGCCAGGAAACAGTTTTGGGTTTCTTGGTTTTGCAGCACTCGAAGCCGCGCGTTTGGAGCCCGGAAGAATTAGAAGTTCTCGAATCAGTCAGCGCTCAAGTGAGCAAGATGATTATCCAAACTCAAACGCTTAAAGAATTGCAAACCGTAGTTTTAGACAGAACCTCTCAGTTGCAGCAAAGTCTAGACCTGCAGGGGAAACTGTACGAACAATCTGCCAATCAGCTAGAGCAAATGCGGAAATTGAAGCTGATTAAAGACGAGTTTCTCAGCACTCTGAGTCACGAGTTGCGTACCCCCTTAACAATCATGAAGCTGGCGATTCTGATGCTCAAACAAGCTGAACTGCCGTCAGCGAATCGGACTAAGTATCTCGACATTCTAGAACAGCAGTGTTCTAAGGAAACTGCTCTGGTTAACGATTTGCTGGCCCTCAAGCAGTTTGAGCCTCAGCAAGTCCCGATTTCTCTAATCAAAATCGATCTCAACCTTTTATTTCAAGATTTAGTTAGGGATTTTGAAAAACAGTGGGCGGATAAGCAATTGACTCTTAAGGTGGATTTGCCCAAGTTGACCCCTTGCTGGGAAACTGATCTGGACATCCTCAATCGGGTACTGCTGGAACTGCTGACGAATGCTGGAAAATACTCTGCTTCTGGAACGGCGGTAGTTTTGGAGGCGTCTGAGGCAGCCGGCTATATTGTCCTGAGCATTTCTAATTTCGGGCGTGGCATTTCTGCTGCTGATTTGCCCCACATCTTTGATAAGTTCCGCCGTGGCACTGGCATTACTGACCAAGCTATCGCCGGTACGGGTTTGGGTCTGGCGCTGGTAAAGTGTTTAGTGCAGCACTTGAATGGTACTATTGATGTATCAAGCTGTCCGGTCGAAAGTTCAGAAGCTGACACTTTGTGGCGCACATCTTTTACTTTGACTCTGCCGCAATTTGCAGTGGCACTCTGTAATGTAGAAGAATAGTTCGGTTGAGAAGTTGCTGGGAATTGGCAGCGAATAGGCAAAATGAGAAGACTTGCCAGAAGAGAGAGATTTGGAAATGTCGTAAACACTACCAAGTCCTCTGTTTTGAATTGTTGATCTGGTTGCCGTCTAAATTGCCGGTTCTCGATTGCTGATTTTCCACAGGACTTATATTATGTCTGGTTATTGGCTCGTAATTAGCGTCTGTTTGTAGTGAGTACGACTGTCCTATATTTATGAATTAATCAGGACTTGTATTACTTACTAGGAACTTAATTATAATTGTATAGTCGGATTATGATATTACGCAGTATAGACCAAAGAAACTGAGTTTTTTAACTGTTTCAAAGGCCTACAACCCGTATTTTCGTACCAGCGGGTTTCTGCGTCCTGGATGGTTCCCTAAAAATTGTCATGGTGCATGGAATTTGATCGCCAATATTATGCTCACAAAAGCAGCACCTAAAACCCTGCGTTGGCAACGTTCTAAATATTCGCCACTGGCACGGCAAATAGACATTTTTGCAGCGGCGGGAAAGTTTATGTTTTTTTTGTGGTGGGACGCACTGCTGCAAAATAATTCGCCTCATACAAGAAGAATTCGGGCTCATTGGTTAGTCAATACTTTGCTGAATTTAGGCCCGACTTTTATTAAAATCGGGCAGTCTCTCTCGACTCGGGCGGATTTGTTGCCGCTTGAGTATGTGAAGGAACTCGAACAGTTGCAGGATCGGGTTCCTCAGTTTAGTTCCGAAGAGGCGATCGCTCTTGTAGAATCAGAGTTAGGCAAGGATATTTATGCTTTGTACCGCGATTTTGACCCGTCGCCCATCGCTGCTGCGAGTCTGGGACAGGTGCACAAAGCAAGGCTGCACACTGGGGAAGATGTGATTGTCAAGGTGCAGCGTCCGGGTTTGGAAAGTTTATTTGATTTGGATGTAAAGGCGGTACGCCAAGTGATGCGTTTTTGCGATCGCTATCTGCCTGCGACACGCAAATATGACCTAGAATCTATTTATCACGAGTTTTTTAAGATTTTATATCAAGAAATTGACTACCTGCAAGAAGGTAAAAATTCCGATCGCTTTAGCCATAATTTTCGAGAATATCCTCAGATTATTGTCCCGAAAGTCTACTGGCAATACACTACTAAAAAAGTGCTAACTCTAGAATATGCACCAGGGATTAAGGTGGATGACCGCATTAGTTTAGAGGCGATTGGAGTCGATATTGTGAAGCTCAATCAACTTGGGATTTGCTGTTATTTGAAACAGTTGTTAATTGACGGTTTTTTTCAAGCTGACCCGCATCCGGGAAATTTGGCGGTGACAGAAGATGGTAGCTTGATTTTTTACGATTTTGGGATGATGGCTGAGGTGAAGTCTCTGGCTAAAGACCAAATGGTTAAGACTTTTTTTGCTGTGATGAGAAAGGATACTGACGAGGTAATCAATACTTTAATTAAGATCGGCTTGGTTGAGCCGATGCCGGATATGATGCCGGTACGCAGGCTGATTGCTTTTCTGTTGGATAAGTTTATTGATAAGCCGATCGACTTTCAAGCTTTTAATGAAATTAAGAACGAACTTTACATCATGTTCGAGCAGCAACCGTTTCGCTTGCCTGCCGAAATGATGTTTATTATCAAGTCGGTGACGACTCTCGACGGCATTGCTAGAACTCTCGACCCTGACTATAATTTCCTAGCATCCGCTCAGCCTTTTGTCAAAAGTATTGCGGTGAGCAAGGGGCGAGGAAATGCGATCGGAGAATTGGCAAGGCAAGCGCGAAGTTTTATTACATATAAGTTACGGCAGCCCAGCAAATCGCAAGTTTTTCTCAAGCGTTTGGAGCAGCGAATTGAAGAGGGCGAACTGCAAATTAGAGTCCGAAATATCGAGAGCGAAAGAGCCTTGAAACGCATTAATTTAGCCCTGAAAACTCTAATTTTCGCTTGTTTGACTGGTTTTGTGTTTTTGTCGGGTGCTGTGCTGCTAGTGGGCGGATATCAAACGGGGGCGATCGCAGCTTTTGCGGTTTCGGGATTCGGTGGCTTGTTTGTGTTGCGATCGTTGTTAGACTTGTTGGTTAAGGAAAAGCTCGATCGAATAGTCGATCAATAAATATACTGGATAATTGGGAAGTGCGAGCGTAAGCTGCTACGCATTTAAATTGAATCCAGATCCGAGCTCTGGGGCCCGTTCCACAATAGCAGACGTTAGGCTGACGTTGGTACCGCCAAGTAAACTTGTTAACATAATTTGCGACTTTAGGTAGGGGCGGATTCTCAAAGCACGAAGTTATACTCCTAACATATATTAAACGCGATCGCCCGCCCCTACAAAAAATGTACGCCCAAAAATTGCTAAAACCAGACGGCCGCCCACTCACACTGTACAGCCGCTATCCAATCCCAGAAGGTATCGCGGCCGTAAGTCCCAGCAATGAACCCGTAGAGGCAAACCCCCACTTTCGCTGGCATCCTTTGCGGGGGGAATGGGTAGCATACGCCAGCCACCGTCAGGGAAGAACTTTCATGCCGCCGCCGGAATACAACCCGCTGGCAGCTACAATTAACCCTAAGTTTCCGACAGAATTGCCGCCGGGAGATTACGATGTAGCAGTGTTTGACAACCGCTTTCCCTCCATGACTTTGCAAGCCAAAAATGCACCGGGAAATATTGTAGAAACTTTGCCAGCTAAAGGCATTTGCGAAGTCGTTGTTTTTACTCAAGATCCGCTAGCTTCCCTCGGTTCTTTAGAATTATCTCACTTAGAATTGCTGTTAGAAGTATGGGCAGATCGCACTTCAGTTATCGGCAGCAATCCCGAAATTCAATACGTCTTGCCCTTTGAAAATCGCGGCGTCGAAGTCGGAGTGACTTTGCACCACCCCCACGGTCAAATTTACGCTTATCCGTTCGTGCCACCGGTGCCGGCACGGATGTTAGAATGTCAATCGGTTTACTATCAAAAAAATAGTTCCGGCTTGCTGCAAGATTTGATTCAAAAAGAGATTGCTGACAAACAGCGAATTATTTATTTAGACTCCGAGGCGATCGCCTTTGTCCCCGCTTGTGCCCGCTACCCTTACGAAGTGTGGATTGCCCCGATCGCCCCCGCTGCTACATTTATCGATTTGACGGAAAAACAGCGGCAATCACTCGCTAAGGCCTTAAAAACAGTCACCCTCAAATATGACGGTTTGTGGCATCGCCCGTTCCCTTATTTGATGGCTTGGTTCCAAGGGCCCACAGACGGAAAACCCCATCCAGAAGCGCATTTGCACGCCCAATTTTATCCGCCCTATCGATCGAGCGATCGCCTAAAATACCTCGCAGGAACCGAACTCGCCGCCGGAATGTTTGCCAACGACGCTTTACCCGAAGAAAAAGCTAAAGAACTGCAAGCAGTATCTATCGATTTTAGATTTTAGATTTTAGATTTTAGATTTTAGAAATTGTAGATTTTAGATTTGGGAAATGTTAACTAAAATCAGTGATTTTCTTCCTTCTTCCTTCTTCCTTCTTCCATCTTCCTTCTTCCATCTTCCATATATGATAAACTCATTAAACCCAGAAGTTGACAGCAAACTCGAATTCATCCGCAAAGCCTTAACCGAAACAAAAGCGATCGCCCTTCGCTTGCGCGGTACAGACTGGTTTGCCTGGGCCACCGCCGGCGGTTCCCATACAGTATTGCTAACCGCAGAAACCGGAGTTGCAGAAATATTAATTACTGCCGAAAACGCTTGGGTTATCACTGATGAAATCGAAGCTCAACGCTTGCAGGACGAGGAATTGCCAGCCAACTTTCAAATGCACATCTATCCTTGGGCAGATGTTTCACAGCGCGAAGCTTTTGTCAAAGAAATTACTGGTGGCGGTAACGTGATGAGCGATCGACCAATTTCCCAAGAAATGCCAATAATCGCATCTTTACAGTCTCGCAAACAGACAATGATGTCAAGCGAATTAGAGCGATACCGGCTAGTCGGGCGTTTAGCCAGCGAAGCGATGACAGAGGTACTTTCCGCAGCCAAACCAACATGGACAGAATATCAGCTAGCGGGAGCCGGTTCAGAGGCTTTGTGGGCGAGAGGTTTGCATCCAGCACTTACCTTAGTTGCTGGAGAAAGGCGTTTGCCGCTGTACCGCCACGCCACAGCAACCGCCGAACAAATTGGACGACAAGCAATGTTAGTATTTTGCGCGAGGGGATGGGGTTTGTATGCAAATTTAACTAGATTTGTCTGTTTCGATTTTCTTGGGGAAAAGCATTCGGAGTTGCACCGACAAGTCAGAGAAATTGAAGCCGCGGCGCTAAATTTTTGCCGACCGGGAGTAACGCTGAATGCGGTTTATGATACGCTTAAAACTGCTTATGAAGAGCAAGGATATCCTCAAGCAATTGCGGAACACCATCAAGGCGGAACTACCGGATATTTGGCGCGCGAAATTGTGGCCAATCCGGCAACTTCAGATATTTTGGCAGAAAATATGGCTGTGGCTTGGAATCCTAGTTTGTCGGGAGCAAAAATTGAGGATACGTTTTTACTTCACAGCGATGGAACGTTGGAAAATTTGACTTTTGATCCGAATTGGCCGAGTGTAGAAGTAGCGGGAAGGTTGCGCCCTGTGCCACTGGAAATATGGGACGATCAACCTTAGTCAATTTAACTTATCGCTTTAGAGAAAAAAAGTACGCTACCCTACAAAACGCATTAAATTGAGTTCGGATCGCCGTAATTAATGTTTTGTTACATACTTAGGATTTTTCCCACCGACTTACTTAAGCAAAAACGCTGCCACATAAGGGTTTCCCGAACTTGTAGTCATGTAAAAGATTTTTCAAAACCTGCAAAGTCTCACTCCGTATTGGTTTGGATCGGAACGATAGCAGCAGGCGGCGGAAGTTCCCTTCACTCTACCCCACAGCCCTGTCTTTTAGTCGGCAGTTTCTAGTTCCTCTAATTCTTGCGTAGACTGCCATCCAGCTTGCCAGAGCGATCGGTCTTTAAGCTGTGCGGCGTTCAGCCAAAAACGGACATTTGGATCGCAAGCCGCCACCATTTCTGCAAATACCCATTTACCTTCGTTTTTTCGGTTGACCACTTGAAAGTGTCGCCACCCCCAAGTTTTTTGGTGTGAAGTCCATCGGGAACCAACTAAATAAGGAAATTTTTGTTTTTTGCTCACAGTATTTTTGTGAAAAAATATATTAGAAAGCAAGTGAATTGTAATATAGCCATCCTAAATCCTTTGTGTAATTCTTGTAGGGGCAAACCCCCCCGTGGTTGCCCCCATGAGGCCGGGGTAGGCAAAGAAAGGTACTATCCCTACATCTTTGTACGATTTCTGCAAGGATTGCTATAACTCGTTCTGTTTGATGATATTAATTCCCTATTAAAGCTCGTCAAATCCTCTCCCCCTCTCCCCTTCTCTCGAACATACCAAATAATATAGATCCGCAGCAGCTTACATGAGAGTTCACCTAAACTCTATCTGCAAGTAGATGTGTTTATTGTAACTTGCAGCAGTTTCACATCGGGGTTCAAAAGTAAGGGCAGTTCAATGACTGCCCCTGTAATTAGTTATACCTATTGAATAGGATAATTTTTCAAGCGATCCACAAATAGCAAATTTATCCAGTACGAGCTAAATCGTGAATCTCAAATCTAAAAGCAAATAACCCAGGTTATAGTTGTGCAGAATAATCCTTTCTGTGAAACTTACTCAAATCTACTTTTAGAGCAGGTTTGACGTTCACTTCCTGTTTCTAGCAAGGCGGTCGGCCGCTTCTTTATCCACAGGCGTGTTTTCGAGCCCAACTTTCCCTACAAACATTTTTTCAATCTTAATCGTGTTTCATTGATCCTGTACAGCTCAATAAAAACGCACTTTTAGGTAAGATTGACTAATTTCTTTGATTCTGTCGCTACCTCTTGATGACTTTCCTGCTAAGGCTTTTGGCCTGATAAGTCCAGAGGAAGTTGGGGAAGTCGGAGGCGAACCGCATTTGTTTGCAGCCAGAGAGTGATAGCGTGCTTCCGTTGCGGCGTCACGTACTCTCCCGGTCGGATCACGCCAGCACAGACGCCGATGTTTTTAATAAGGGTTTCTCGCTCCGATGAACTTGCACCCTGTAGCAACCTGACTTGGGCTTTGATAAAATCCACGTTCATAGCTGAAAGTAAAAGTAAGTAAAGAACTCAGTTAAATAGCGATGCTTTGATTCCGATTGTAACTCTAAAACCACTTGGTATGAATCAAATTGATTCAACATCCCCATCCTGGGGATCGCGGGGTCTAGAGCTAGCCAACTTTATTTACTTTATCTGTTTTTGCTAGCAAAAGTGTCACTATGCTAGCAGTTTTGGCAGAATTATTTATAGTTAAGAACTGTTACAAATTTGGCTCGATTTCCACAATACGGCAGAGTTTAGTGCTAACGCTACTTTCCTGAACTCAAAAAGTTCAGCATTGTCTCCAACTCCTTGCCTTCCTAGGTTTTAGACTCCCCGATTGGGAAGCGATCGCTCCGGGAACATTCCTCTTCGATCGCCCCTCTTAACACCCCCACACTGCCACATCACCCTATTGATTTAGATCATCCCGTAGACTTGGCTGTGGACTATAACTTCAGGCATACGTGTTGTTACCGCGGCTACAATAAGCGAGCAAGTTTTTATTCTTGTTTCTCAAGAAAATATTTTTTGGATTTTCGTGTACCGCCCTTATTTGTGTTAATTAAGGCAGCTTTGTCATCTCCCGGCTAACGAAGACTCACAGCTTGCGAATCCAGATAATTTGTACTCTGTGGTGGTGAATCTGTTTCCTGAATTCATTGGGGGCGATCGCTCCTCCGCCAGAATTGCCAGTAACGGCTCATTTTGTATACTTCATAACAGATATGTCACTGTTCATAATTTAAAAACAGTACAAGTTTCAACAGTCTTCCATCCGTTTATCGCTCCTAATAGCCCACGAAGAGGGATAAAAAAAATTAACTCTGCATACCCAATTGTTTAAAGCGATTTTGCCTTAGCCACTTGCCTGAGACAGCAATTTGATATAGCCAAATTTGGTAATTATTTAAGTTTAAAATAAACTATAAACTTAGGTAATAAACATACTGAATAGAATTCAAAAATTAACTGTTTTACTTAATTTAAGATTAAATTATTAGGTCTAATTCATAATTTTTAGTAGACATTTTAACACCAATGCTTATTGTTAATAACAACTGATTCGTGACGGTGGAGGTGCAGATTTAGGGAACTTTGGACGTGAATTTAAAATATTAATTAACCGGGTTGCACAATTTGAGACCTTGTGGGGAGTAGGGTTAGGCGTCTCGCCTGCTCTGAAAATACACGCCTTCGGGCTCATGGGTTGATCGCAAAAAAACTTAAAATCATCACGCTATTATGTAACCCCCCATTAACAGCTCATACGATATCTTTTACTCTACAAAAACTAACCTACCAGGCAGCATATAAAATCCCCTCGCGCAGAAGCTGCGGAGGGGAAATGGTGAATAAAATTATTGGTTTTAAATTATCGATGTGTAGATCTCTTTTGGCAGTATCAAAAGGTACCGAGCGATCTATCGACCTACTTCGGCCAGTCGCTAAAATAATTTCCCGGTGGGAAACCGAGAAATTATCAACTAAATCAACCTTTTTTCTGCTGGCGTTGGAGCTTAGTTTTCCAATTGGCGATCTCCTTCTGAGCCGGCTGATAACTCTTAGTACCCGACGGCACCAACGAAGCAGCTTCAACTGCCTCTTTCAGCTTTCCTTGAGAGCCACGCAACTGAGCAATTTTGAGAATACTTTCGCTCCACTCTCCAATTAACTGTTGAGCTTCTGCATACTTCGGCTGACCGGGCTCAATTTTATTAGCTTGCTGGATGCCTTTACTGTAAGAAGAGGCAACCCCCCGCTTAATTAGACGCTTAGCAGCCGATAGCAAAGCAATATTTACATCTTGGTCTTTGGATAGCTCCTCCCACTGAGCGATCGCCTGTTTCGACTGATTGTAAACAGGCTGATTGACATCCGGCATCAATTTAGCCGCGCCGATCGCCCCCTGGAAATCGCCCCGAGCAGCCCGCCCGTTAGCTATATCCAAAATCGTTAAACTCCAGCGCTCAATATCCTGCTGAGCCTGCGGGTAGAGCGGATCGCTAGCCGGAATCGTTCGAGCCTTAACCACCGCCCTATTAAAACTAGAAGCCGAACCATCTTTGAGGAAAGTTTTCGCCTCAGCCCACACCTGCTGGCTGGATGGTGGCTGCTTGGTTCCAGTCCCCGCTTGCACCGCCCGCGGTTGGTTCTGCGATCCCCCAGTACCAGTAAATTTTTGAGATCCAGAGTTTTCGGCATTTTTAGCAGGCGATCGAGGATCTCCTTCCTGCTGACCAATAAAAATTGATTTGTTCGTCACAAAAACACCCAACAGCAGCACCAAAGCCGTAGCTGAACTCCATAAAACTAGCTGCTGCAAAAATGACTTATCCGACCCCCCGTTATGCTCATCCTCCGGCTTTTGCAAGTTCGGTCGATCGCTCCCCCCATCAGCCGGGCCCACAGCATTTGGTGGCGACACAGGTGGCATCTCAACCGACGAATCCTGAGCGTTGCGAACTGCCGGAGGCACATCCATTCGAGCCGTAGCCATTGCCATTTGCGGGCGATCTAACCCATCAGCCGTACCAACCGCCATATTGCCGTTGCGTCCTGCCAACGCAGCAGTTGGTACCCCTGAAGCATCGGGCAAAATCACCAAATTAGCCTTTCCTGGAGGATTCACCACCATCAAAGGTTCTTGTTTCGGACGCAAATGGTGGTCACACAGTTCCGGCAGTCGATCGCTCAAAAAACGGTCTAAACCCTTAATCGTCATGCACTGTCCCGATCGCAGCCCCTCCAAAAGCGCCGTCGTAAAAAACCCCTGACGCAAAGCCGAAGTTTCCCGCGAAACTTGATTCGGGCGGCAAGAAAGCACCGTCGGGATTTCCAGTTCCCGCGCCCGATCGACCGTTTGAGAGCCGATCGTTTCCCCCGCTTTCACAATCTGGCTGCGGTTCATATCAACGAGCACCAATACCGTTTCCGTAGGAGCGTTTTTCAGAGTATTCAACAGCAACTCTACCGGAATCCCTGTACCCTGAATGTCAGCCGGATTGCCGTCAACCGGCATCAAATAATCCTTACCTTCATAGCTGACACCGTAGCCACTAAAAAAACACCAGAGTAAATCTCCCTGTTGCACATGTTCCGCGCACAGGCTTTGGGTCAATCTCAGAATATTTTCCCGATTTGGATAGGTAGATTGACCCCACAGCGACGGCGAGCTATCGGTCATCAGCAGACATCCATCCGGCGCAAAACCCGCCTCCTCAGTCAAAAAACCGTACAGCGCCTCTGCATCCTCTTGGGCATAACTCAAAGGCTGGAGTAACTGATATTGATTGATGCCTATTGCAATACAAGCGTGATTTTTCATCCCCATATGCCCTATATATATAGTGGACAGCTTGCACAAAACGATAACACATACCCGTTTAAGGTTATACCCACTTTCGTCAGCACTCAGAGAGCAGTTGACCGCAGGCAGAACTCCCAACAAGCCCCCCAATTTAGCATCCTAGAATTTTTAATTTTTATATTGCAGTAAAAATTTATATCCTGTGCCTGCCTTTAGAAAAATAAAGTTAAATTGGATACACAGGCCCTTCTATTTGACTTTAATTTCACCAAACTACACCAAAAAGGAATAACCTGCCAATGGTCTCTACCGCCAAAAAAGAAATCTCCCCCCACAGCGAATCGTTACTGAAGCAAAATCATCCCAAAACTCACAGCCACTATAGGTTTCAGGATTTTTTTGCCTTCGATCGCCAGATGGGTACAATTGACGACTGGAATGAGTCACGCAACATTTTTACCAGCGAAGACTTCATTATCGGTTTGGTGGAGGGGCTCGAAGAAGAAGTCGGCCCCGCGTCCTCTGTCATCATGTATACTATTGGTTGCCAGTGGGGACTCCAAGATTCCGAATTTTTTCAAAAATGGTTTAGTGCCGAATACAGCCAGAACATTCGCCAGTCAAATCTCATGTTTCTGCTAGAAACTTGGTGGTGGCCTTTCACGGCTCAAGGTTGGGGTCGCTGGGAAGTGGACATGAGCGATCGCAAACACGGCTGCATCTTCATCAACCTCTTTGACTCAGCAGTTGCTCGCACATTGGGCGACGTAGGCAAACCGGTTTGTCACCTATACGCCGGTTTGTTCGCCGGTTTCTTCGGCTCTTTAGTCAAAAAGCCTCTGAGCTGCATAGAACTTCAATGTTACTCAATGGGAGAAACCTATTGCAAGTTCCTGCTGGGCAACCCAGATAAAATTGATGCAGCAGCATTTTGGCTCAACGAAGGTGCCAACGCCCGCGATATTCAAAATCGACTGCAACACGGTGAAATATTGCGGTAAACAACCTGGAAAGGCACATCCCCTGCCCTGCCTTTCCTCCCACCAATTTCGCGATGAAAGTGCGATGGTGGATTTCTCCAGGCAGGAAGAAAGATGAAAAGTCAAACTTCATGGTTGGACCAATCTGTCCAAGAATTCTTTGGTCACTATAATTGGCTGGGAAAATCTTTAGAAACCTCAAATGGCTCGACCCCCGGTCAACTTCTGAGTTTAACCCAGCCCGTAGCAGACTTTTTTCAAGCTATTTCTTGGGAAGGAATTCCAGAAGTAGGTGCCCTACCCCTACCGCCACCCTTGCCAGTAATTTCTATTTCTGAACAAGCAGAAGTCACCATTGATGACCTATTTGACCTGTTTTAATCTGTGTGCCAAATGGAAAATAAAAAATAGGGCAATCCCTCATCCATCTTCCCTCACCCATCTTTCCTCATCCCTCAAAATCCATTAGTTAAACCCGTTAAATCCCGTACATAGCTCGTTGCCGAACTTCCTTCCTTTTATCAATTACCGATTACCACTTAATTAAAATCATGCACCCTGAGATTGAGGCGCTGCTAGATCAGGCAGAAAACCGCTTTTTAAAAGGCGAAGAACTCATGGCTTTTAAGCGTCAAGCTGTAACCCTTGTTCAGCGCTTAAAAATTTACGAATTTTTGCGAGAGAAGGAAGCAAGCATCTTCCAACCAGTAGCCAACAAACTACAAGAAACATTCCCCGACGAAAAACAAGAAACCTTAGAACGATCGCTCAAACATTGGGTGTTAGTCTTGCGGTACTGCGCTATGGCTATGCTGCTAAACGATCAAAATTTTCTGGAACAGCGCCTTGTAGACTGGCTTTCCGGCATAGTCGCAGCCCACCAAACTCAAAAAATCGAAGCAACTGTTTGTAATCTGCTGCAAACTCGTTTAAAAGAATTGCTTTCCGAGCAAGCCCGGGCTATATTGCAACCATTTTTTGACCAAGCACAGTCAATTATTATTGACCAAGGTAATAAATAATCAGCTTTCTTCCCAATTTCCAATTTCCAATTCCCGATTCCCAATTCCCAATTCCCGATGATTAATATTGCCGACTTACTCAAACAGCCCCGACTACCGGGAAACTACTTTGCCAGCGATGCCTACGTCCGAGGCGACCTCGAACTCGGTCTCCTCGAAAACCGCCGGGGCGATCGGCTTCTAGCACTCCCAGAAACACTGATTCAAGCCATTTATATCGGCTTAGAACAAGAAACAGGTCAAGCCTCTCGCCTCGTGCTTTTCAACTGCGGTCGCTGGTGGGGTAAAAACTTCTACGTGCGTTTTTGCGAAGAAGTTAGCGAATACTACGGTCAGCCAGTTTCTGAAATGGAAATGGTAGAATTTCTTCAGTCCTTACAGCAGTGTTGGAAAACTCATGGATGGGGAACATTTGAATTTGACCCCAGCTATTCCGAACAGGGATTTTTAATAGTAAAAATTGCTAACTCTCTTTTTGCTAAAACAGCTCCCAAGTCTAAGCGACCAGCCTGTTTTTTAGAAGCAGGTATTTTAAGTGCGTTCTTTAGTCAGCTTACGGGTCGAGAACTTCACTGTCTGCAAACATCCTGCGAATCATTGGGTTCGGACTGCAACCGCTTTATTTTAGGGCTGCGCGAGCGCCTCCAACCAGCAGATTCTATGGTCGAAGAAGGAAAAGACCATGAAGCTATTCTCAGTCAACTTTTTCAAAAAAACTGACTTATTTGACAGCTATTAGTTTGTTGCTAATAGCTGTCAAATCGATTTTTGGGCAGCCATATTATCGACCGTATCATCAAAACTGTGAGTTAAATTATAAAAAAGCTCGTGAGTTAAAAAATAAGGTTTTAGCAATTCAAATAAAACCTGATGAGAACTAGCAGCTAGAAACTTCATAACTTACTCTAGAAACTCATAAAATTTAAAAGCCATCAAAACCTCAAACATTTTGCTAGAACTTAATGGACGCCAATGAACTTCTAACTCGATATGCAGCCGGCGAAAGAGATTTTAGACTGGCAAATCTGCGCGGCATTGTGTTGAGTCCGATCGATTTATACCGTTCCAGCGATGCCCCAACTCTAATTTTGGCAAACCTCAACCAACACCAGCAACGACCCTACTTAATCGGTGCGAACCTCAGCGGGGCGGACCTCACCAAAGCCCATCTGAGCCGAGCCAATCTCAGCAAAGCTGACCTCAGCGGAGCCAATCTCACCGGCGCCAACCTCATGGCAGCCAGTCTAAGCGGCGCCAATCTCATCGGTGCCAATCTCACCGGCGCCAACCTAGCAGGCTCTCATCTGAATTGGGCAAACCTGACCGGAGCAAATCTTCCCAATGCTAATCTCATAGGTGCTGATATGAGCGCCGCTAACCTCACCAAAGCCGTTCTCACCGAGGCTAATCTCAGTAAAGCATATCTGATTAAAGCCAATCTCAACGGAGCAAACTTCAAAGATGCTTACTTAAGTCTAGCGAGTCTGAAAGAGGCAGACTTGACCGAAGCACAGCTCACCGGAGCCGAATTATCCAAAGCCAACCTAGCCGGAGCCAACTTAACCCGTGCTAACCTCAGTAAAGCCAACCTGTTGAAAGCTAATCTCAGGCGAGCTAACCTAACTCAAGCCTATTTAAACGGGGCGTGCTTGATCGGATCAGACCTTAGCGAAGCTTGCTTGGATAGAGCCAATTTGTGCAAAGCAGACCTCAGCAAAACCTATCTGAGAAACATTACTTTGAATGGCAGTCACTTAAGCGGTATTAACCTCAGCGGAGCCGATCTGGGCGGTGTAGACTTGAGCCGCAAACTTTTAACTGGAATTAATATGGCAGAGGCATTGTTGAACGAAGCCAACTTGAGCGGTGCCTATCTGATGGAAGCTAACTTGAGCGGGGCCAACCTCAGCAAAGCCAACTTGAGTCTAGCCTACCTGCTCAATGCCGACCTTTCTAATTCTTGCCTGCATGAAATTAACTTGAGCAAAGCTAACCTGAGTAAAGCCAACTTGCAGAAAGCTGACTTGACAGGAGCCAACCTCCGGGGAGCCATTCTCACTGAGGCGGATTTGACGGGAGCGAAGTTGATTGGAGCCACTCTTCCTAACGGCACAGTTTATCGGCGTTAACTTGTCAACCCCCTTGATTATTTGCCGAGTAAAGTGCGGTTGATGTCCAGAATCGGAAAAAATAGGTTCCTTTCTTCCACTGTGAGATATTGTTTGAGAACCTTTTTCATCACATCGTAAGTCACGGTCGCACTATTTCTAACTTGAACAGCGCCTAAAATAGTTTGCAACCAAAGTAGTAGCCGATCGCGCAATCGTTCCGTATCATTAATCAACAGTGCTGCCGCCGAATGCCTCAACACCCGCACAATATCTCCACGGCACTTTTCAGTCATATCGTTAGCCCCCCGCCGAAATAAACCAGGGTCTAGAGAGAGCATTTGTGCTTCCACTTGCCGCATAATTTCTGTTTCAGAGGCTTGAATTTTTTTATAAGCACTCATCCGGTGATTCAAAGACTGAAAGTAGTCTTTCAAAAATTGGAGTTCTTCTGCACTGGCGTAGCGTCCGTCTGCTTCCATGCTCAAACGCGCAAGTTGGCTCAACATAGATTTTTCTCTACTACTAAAATACAAACATATCAGTTTTAAGCTTCTTTAGTCCGAACTAAATATTGTCCTACTTGAAAGCGGGTTTCATTAAGCTGTGTAACAATAGAACGAGTAATTAACTTTCCCGATTCTACAACTACTTGACCCGTAATTGGGTGTAATAAATCTTGCTGGGCCCGGCGGCCGATCAAAGCTTCGACATTTTCAATCGCATTAATGTACATCCCCGCAGGCAACTGTACAACCACACCCTCACCCATAATTTGAGCCTGACAAGCAAGTCGCGAATTGGCTTTAGCCGTAGTAATGACTTCCAACGTCCTTCTCTCGCGGCGGTTCATGTCCGACAAGCCTTCCATGCCTTCTTTAATGTAAACATGGCAGGTAGCGCACATTCCCCGCCCCCCGCATTCCTTGAGAACGTCTAAGTCTTTGGAAAGTAAGGCAGACAGGATATTCGATCGGGTTTCGACTGCTATTTCCTCCGCAATTGGATCTAGTTTAATAATTTTAACCATATTGATCTTTGCTCCTGTCAAGTTCAGTATTTAGCAAGTTACGATTAACTTATTTAAAGCGCAAAAAAAATTGGTTAACACTCAAAAAGGTTAAGATGCCTTGACGACAGCATCGGCTTCTGGATCTCTAGCCCCTATGGCATAACCGCACTTCTTTCTGTTTTGGTCATATCGCTGTTCCCTCGCCCCGATCCCCCAGCTTAGCCTTGAAAAGCTAAAACTTTAGATACTTTCTGGATGGCATTGAAAAAACTGTAATAGTCGCGATCGACTAAAATAGCAGCCACAGGTAGTTCCAGATCGGGTACCGGCATCCGGCAAGATTGATAGTGATTCCGAAGCTCAAGGATTTTAGTAGGTGCGACAGTGTGATCGCTCTCAAAGAGGCTGAGAATGAACCTGAGATAACATAGGCTGTACCTGGCGAGGGGTTCAAAAATTTGAATTTTTGTCAGAATTATTTACATATTTTAATACTAGCTCAAGCTTTTTCTATAATTAGACCGATGCAACATTCTAAGTACCGTATTTTAGGGCTAGTCGGACAAGGACAATTTGGTCGAGTCTTTTGTGCCAGCGTTCGAGAAGCTCCCGCCCAGGACTCCCGTCTCACCAGCCAACTGGTTGCTCTCAAAGAACTTAGTCATCAAAAAGCCCCAACTAGCGAATTCTTGCGAGAGCTGTGGTTTCTGATCACCTTGCAGCACCCGAACATCGTTACCTGCCGAGCTCTAGAACACACAGCTACAGGCAGGTACTTGGTTATGGACTACTGCGAGGGAGGAACCCTCCGCAACCTGCTCAAACAAGAGCGCCCCTTGCGTTTGCTCGAAGGTTTGCAGCTAGTCATGGAAGTTTTAGCAGGCTTAGACTACGCCCACCGCCGAGGCGTAGTTCACTGCGACATCAAACCCGAAAATATCCTCCTAACTTTAGGGGCCAAAGGTTGGTCGCCCCGGCTGTCTGACTTTGGCATCGCGCGTCGGCTGCCAGAAATTGGTACCACTCGCCTCCACCAAGAACTTTCTCCCGACGCTACCGTAGGTTCCCCCGCTTACATGGCCCCTGAGCGGTTTTACGGTCTTTTTTCTCCGATGTCAGATATATATGCAGTAGGCATTCTGCTGTTTGAATTGCTAATGGGCTACCGCCCTTTCGGGGGAACCCCCGGAGACTTGAGGTGGGCGCACCTGAATCAACGCTTGCAATTTCCCGACGCCATCCCCGAACCTTTGCAAGCAATAGTTAAAAAATCTTTAGAAAAGCTGCCAGCCCGCCGTTTTGCCAGTGCTTCCCAAATGGCTCAAGCTCTGCGACTGATCATGTACGACCCCGCTGTCAGGCAATTGGGCGACTGCATTATTCCTTGGGAAAGCCCCACAACCAGTAGTGATAAAAGTCTGAAGTCGGAAACTGACTCTTTGCTGGAAGTTGAAGAGGAAGAAGCATCACAGTCGGCTATTAATTTACTTGGGACTGCGCGCTATTCGCTTTCGCAGCCAAAGCCACTGATACTTCCTGCACCGTTGACCGCTTTAATTGCCACTGAAACGTATCTATATGCTGCTGTAGGTACAGAGGTCAAGGTTTGGTCTCAGCCGGGAAAACAGCTAGTTACAGGAGAAATTTCTACTTCTATTTCATTAATGGCGGAAATTGTGCGTGGCATTTTACCGAGTTCCCACGGCTGCTGCGTTCTTACTCCGCAAAAACTTTACTGGCTCAATGAGCGCTCTTGGGAGCCTCAGTGCCTGTTGGATATGGGTTTGAGGCAAGGCCCAGATGCTTTAAAAGCTGCTATTGACTCTCACTGCAACTGGTTGACAGTAGCGGTTCCCGGCGAACTGCGTTTTTATTCTTTAGCTGGAAACAGCACGGCGGGCGATCGGGAAAAAGCCCTGAAGCTGATCGCTACTGTGCCGTTACCAGAACACTATTTACCAGAATTAATGTTTTTGGATCGGCGACACGTCTTAGCCGTTTGGCCGGACAACGAAACAAAAAATCCCCAAACTATTTTTAGAGTTTACACTCGCCGCGGCACGCCGGTGGGTTCTGTGCGGTTATCTGCCAGCGTCGGACAGATCCTATTGACACCTGAGCCTTATACTTTGCTGGGAATTCCCCAAGGTGGTAAAGCGGCGGTGCTGTTGATGAAATTGTGGCCGCTCAAGGTAGCGCGAATTCCCCTGGAAAGTTTGCCCGTGTCTGCTTGTGTGGCTAATTGGGGATGGGTATTAGCAGATGTCGGGGGGCAGATAGAAGTGTTAAACAGTCAAGGAATTCAAGTAGGGAATTTTAGCAGCCCCTCCTCACCCCGGGCGATAGCTCCCTGGGGGAATAAAGGTTTGGTGATTGCTGTCAATACTGAGGAAGAGAGTCACTTGCACTTTTTAGATGTAGATGTTGAGGAGACCAACTCGCGCTCGCTCATCAAAGGCTGATAACTGGCGTAACTAGGGCTTGCTGAATATATCGCCCGCGTGTTACGTGGCCTGGGTTATTTGATCGCGCGCTCAATAGTAAAGTGCAAGA
>NZ_JAUBPI010000214.1:0-1657 GCF_036700645.1 Microcoleus sp. S36b_A4
TAGGGCTTGCTGAAAAAGTCAGAAAACAGCATTGCGAAAAATGAGTGAATTCGAGATCGCCTTGACGAGATAAGTTTTATTCAACTTTTATTCAGTAAACATGATTTTTGCTAATCAGTAAAGGTAGAAAACCTGAAAAAAGCTGTTTGTTCTAAAATAGACAGAAAAAAGCCAAAAAGCCTGCCGTAGCAGGGAGGAAAGATTCATTACTAGAAAAGTTATGGCGATGGCTGTACCAGAAGTATTAGAAAGTTTAGCCATCACTCTACCAAGACTAAATCTTCTTTTAGCTTCTCCAAATTTTCCCTCAATTGAGTTACGAATTCTCTCGTCTGACTGAGCCTGTTTTTTCGTTGACTTGCTGATATTTGTCGGGGGCCTTCCTAGAGGGGGACCACTCATTCTAATCCCTCTTTCTTTGCACCACGCTCGATTTTCTCTGGTTCGATAAATTCGATCTACATGAATTGATTCAGGATAGAATCCCGTGAACCGTTTAAATTCTTCTACTTGTTTCTTTAAGTCTACAGACTCGTTAAAATTATCCCAACTAATCCGGTCTAGAAATACATAGCCATTACGACAACTCGCTGACAGCTTTGCCCCAAATTCGACGGATTTCCCGGCTTTTCCTCTAACTATCGGGCGGATGTGTGGTTGTGTTAAACTTACTATTCGGTCATCTATACTGTTTTTTTTGTTTTCATACATCCATAATTGTTGACGGTAGACTTCTGTTGCCACTAACAGCATTCTATAATAATATTTCCTCAGAGACTGTAGCTCTCCCATACCATCGATATGAGCTAAATTTCTTTTGATATATTGGAGTTGTTTTTTAATCGCTTTTCTTCGTACTTTTCGTGATGGTTTCCGGTTTTTTGCTACTGTTAAGTATGCTTTTCTGGCTGTGTTTCGATAGGTTCTTGGTTTTTTTTTTCGGGTGATTTAATTTGAGTGTGTAGAGCATCTATGATTTTTTCGGTATATTCCCTCCCTTGATTTAATAGTCCTAAGTCTGTCGGATATTTTATGTCTGCTGGAGCACAGGTTGCATCTAATATTAATTTTCCTTGATTTTTGTGTTCACTTATTCCTGATGACTTTTTTTCGACTTCCTCTCCTGGCAGTTCTGTCTGCTCTTTCACCATTTTTTCGTTAATTTTATTGATTAGGTTGACACCTATTCTTTGCCGAAAATGAACGAACATTGATGAGTCAAAGGGTGAAGCATCACTATAAGTAGTCATGCCTATAAAGTATTGTAGGTATGGGTTTTCTCTTATTTGTTCTACTGTTTCGGAGTCACTTGTTCCTAACCTTTCTTTAATTATTAATGCCCCTAATGCTATCCGAAACGATTTCGCTGGTGCTCCTGTTGAGACTGTAAAATTTTGAGCATATTCGGCTTCAAATTCTGACCACGGAATTATTTTGGCCATGATTACCCAACGATTATCCTCTGACAATTTCCCCTCGAAGGGCAGGTCAAAGTTGGATGGTGGGTTTGGGCTTGGGTCAACTTTTCGGTACATTACGAAAGTGATGCTGTACTAGGCTTTTGACTGATTTTAGCTCAGAATCTTACACATGCTCAGCGCTGTCAGGAGCCAAAGTCTTTTGATGTAAGGGTTTTAGGCTTTTTCAGCAAGCCCTA
>NZ_JAUBPI010000215.1:0-1582 GCF_036700645.1 Microcoleus sp. S36b_A4
TAATGGCGGGCGATCGATAGTAATGGCGGGCGATCGATAGTAATGGCGGGCGATCGATAGTAATGGCGGGCGATCGATCCCGGGTTGCACCACAAGTACATGGCAGCGTTGCGGCGAGCGAGAGCGATGGCGAGCGTTGGTACGATCGAAGGATATAATTGACAAATAATTGAGCGATTGTGTAGGTCAGTAAATATGGCTAAAAGTCAGAAAACCAACCGTGACCACGCCAAAAAAACTACAAAACCGATGGTGGAGGACGAGGAGATTGCCTCACAACTATCGGCGTTACTAACACCGGCGATTACCTCACAAGAAAATTACTACCGCCAACTAGGTTTACGAGGGAGAATTCTTAACCTACCGTTGATGGTAGCAGCGGTATTAACCCTGCTATGGCGAGATGTAGCGGGAGTAACAGAGCTCACAAGAATGCTGGCAAGAGAAGGTTTTTTATGGTGCCGACCTACGACAGTTAGTCAACAAGCTATGTCTCAAAGGTTTCTAAGTTTTCCCGCCACATTATTTGAGGGAGTCTTTAAAAACTTATTGCCAAGTTTAAGAACTGCTTGGTACCAGAGAAAACAACGACCCCTACCAGAAAGCATTCAATTTGCCTTGACCAAATTTTCGAGAATTTGGATAGTAGATAGTTCAACCCTCGAAGCATTGTTTTGCAAGCTCAAAAGCCTGGAAGATGTACCTAAAGGGCAGTTGGCAGGGAAAATGGCAACAGTTATAGATTTAATGACCAGGCTCCCGGTTGATATTTGGTTTCAGGAAAACCCAAGAGCTTCTGATGTTAAGCTTGAAGAAAACATCCTGCAATTAGTACCAACTAAAACCTTACTCTTACTGGATCGAGGATTTTACCATTTTAGCTTTTGGCTGAAATTAATTGAACGAGATATCCATTTAATTACTCGTTTAAAAAAAGGAGCAGCCATTCAAGTAGAGCGAGTATTTACCAAAAGTTACGACCTGAAAGATAGTCTGGTACGCTTGGGTTCAGGAACAGCAAGAACTCCATTTATTACCTTGCGTATGATTGAAATTCGTTCGGGTAAAGCTTGGCATTCTTATTTGACAAGCGTACTAGATCCTCAAGTGCTGCCACCCTACGTCGTGGCAGATTTATATCGCAGGCGTTGGAGAATTGAAGAGGCTTTTAATACCGTAAAAAGGCTGTTGGGATTAAGCTATTTGTGGACGGGTTCTCTCAACGGGATTCAGTTGCAAATTTGGGGAACATGGATATTTTATGCAATTTTGGTCGATTTAAGTGATGCCGTTGCCGATCGACTATCTTTACCAATAGATTCGATTTCGTTAGAGATGATTTACCGGGGTCTTTACCATTTTTATGTGGCCCGCCAACAAGGTAAGGCAACTGACCCTATCGAGTATTTCGCTGCGCCTGAAAATCGAGATTTAGGTATTGTTAAAGCTCAACGAAAACCCCATGTTAAGTTAATTGTTGCACCTTTTCCCGATCGACAGCGAGGGTCTGACTACTTTTTCTTTGAAGCATCTTCTCAAATCCCCTTGACAACTGCCATCCAAGCTTAACTTGTTACGAATG
>NZ_JAUBPI010000216.1:0-1573 GCF_036700645.1 Microcoleus sp. S36b_A4
TAGTAAAATGATAAAGACCACGATAAATCATTTCTAATGAAATCTCATCAAAGGGCAGAGAAAGTTCATCCGCTACGCATTGGTGACAAGTTAAGGAAAAAGGGAAATTGTCAAGGGTAGTATTTGCATGGGTCTGGGATCGTGGGAAACTTATGACAGACAAGTAATAGAGGGATGGTGAGCAGCCATGACCAGCAGCCGAAAAACCAATCGAGACCACGCGAAAAAAACACACAGACCAATGGTGGAAGATGAAGTAATTGCAGAGCAACTGGAAAGATTGCTGACACCGGCGATTACAAATCAAGAAAATTACTACCGAAAATTAGGACTCAGAGAGCGGATATTGAATTTACCGTTGATGATGGCTGCGGT
This sequence comes from Microcoleus sp. S36b_A4, assembly GCF_036700645.1. Classification (NCBI taxonomy): domain Bacteria; kingdom Bacillati; phylum Cyanobacteriota; class Cyanophyceae; order Oscillatoriales; family Microcoleaceae; genus Microcoleus; species Microcoleus sp. S36b_A4. The sequence continues at coordinate 376 of NZ_JAUBPI010000216.1, forward strand.
ATTAACGTTACTGTGGCGAGACGTAGCAGGGGTGAGAGAACTGACCAGAATCTTAGCCAGAGACGGTTTTCTGTGGTGTAATCCCACAAAAGTTAGTCAACAAGCGGTATCACAACGATTTTTGACATTTCCTGCGGAGTTATTTGAAAAAGTATTTAAAGATTTATTGCCAAGTCTCAGAAAAGCTTGGCATAGTAGAAATAAACGTCCATTGCCAGAAAGTATTCAATTTACCTTATCAAAATTCGAGAAAATTTGGATAATAGATGGCTCAATATTGGAGGCTCTATTTAGAAAACTACAAAGCTTAGAATCAGTTGAAAAAGGACAATTAGCCGGAAAAATAATTACAGTCATTGATTTAATAACCAGATTACCTGTTGAGATTTGGTTTGAAGAAAACCCTAAAGCTTCTGATACTAGAGCGGAAGAAGATATGCTGAATTTAGTTACAGAAAATACTTTGCTATTACTGGATAGAGGATTTTATCATTTTAAGTTTTGGCATAAATTAATCGAAAAAAAAGTTGAATTTATTACTAGAATAAAGAAAGGAGCAGCCCTTCAAATAGAACAGGTATTTACAGATAGTTATGGACTGCGAGACCGGAAAATACGCCTAGGTTCTGGCACAAAAAAGACTCCGTTTATCACGTTACGTTTAATTGAAGTTAGGTCAGGAAAAACCTGGCATTCTTATTTAACAAGTGTTCTAGAGCCTCATGTTTTGCCACCTTATGTAGTTGCGGATTTATATCGGCGTCGTTGGCGAATAGAAGAGGCTTTTAATACAGTAAAAAGACTCTTGGGTTTAAGTTATTTATGGACTGGTTCAATCAATGGAATTAAATTGCAAATTTGGTCAACGTGGTTGTTTTATGCTGTGTTAGTAGATTTAGGTGATGCCGTAGCGGATGAACTTTCTCTGCCCTTTGATGAGATTTCATTAGAAATGATTTATCGTGGTCTTTATCATTTTACTATGGCTCATCAAAAAGGTAAGGCAACAGATCCAGTTAAGTATTTTGCCGACCCAAAAAATCGAGATTTAGGTATTGTCAAACAGAAACGAAAACCCAACATAAAGTTAATTGTGGCTCCTTTTCCGGATCTTCAGCGAGGGTCTGACCAGTTTTTTTTCAACAATTCTCTAAAAGCCTCTTGACAAAAGACTTACAGTCTTAACTTGTCACCAATG